>DATBBR010000074.1 GCA_036270875.1 Acidimicrobiales bacterium | reverse complement strand
TCTTCTATCCGATCGGCATCTTCGTGCTTCTGGCGGTGGGGCTCAACGTCGTCGTCGGCCAGGCGGGCATCCTGGACCTAGGGTACGTGGCCTTCTTCGCCATCGGCGGGTACACGATGGCGCTGCTGGGCGTCAACGTCGGACTGGACTTCTGGATCATCCTTCCGACGGCGGCGGTGCTGTGCGCCGCGTCTGGGCTGATCCTCGGCACCCCAGCCCTGCGCCTCCGGGGCGACTACCTGGCCATCGTCACACTCGGGTTCGGCGAGATCATCCGGATCTCGGCCACCAACGCGAGTTGGACGGGAGGGCCGAGGGGCATCGCCGGGATCCCTCATCCACCCGACATCGACAACCTCAACGCCTTCACCTACGGGGTGCTCGACCCCCGCCCCTACTACTACCTCGTCCTGGCCCTGATCGTCGTGGTCATCTTCGTCGCCCGCCGGCTGGAGCGCAGCCGCGTCGGGCGGGCCTGGGCCGCCATCCGTGAGGACGAGGACGCGGCGGCCCTCATGGGGGTGCCGACCTTCCGGTTCAAGCTGTGGGCGTTCGCCATCGGCGGCACGATCGGCGGCGCCGCGGGGGTGATGTTCGCGGCCAAGAACATCGCCATCACTCCCGACAACTTCCCGCTGCTGCTGTCGATCCTCGTGCTCTCGGCCGTCGTCCTCGGGGGCTCCGGGAACTTGCCCGGTGTCATCCTCGGCGCCTTCCTCGTGGCCTGGCTCCCCGAGCGCTTCAGGGGCTTCGCCGACTACCGGGTCCTCATCTTCGGCGCAGCTCTCGTGATCATGATGATCTTCCGCCCCGAGGGGCTCCTCCCATCTCGGCGACGCCGATCCAGCCTGAGGACGGGAACGGCATCGGGGGCAGCGCCGACGGCCATCGTCGAGCAGGAAGAGAAGACCTAGCCGTGGACCGCCTGCTCGAGCTCGCCGGCGTGACCGTCCGCTTCGGGGGGGTCGTCGCGGTCGCCGGTCTGGATCTGCAGGTCCACGAGGGCGAGATCTTCTCCCTCATCGGGCCCAACGGGGCGGGCAAGACGACGGTCTTCAACATCATCACCGGCGTGTACCAGCCCGTCGAGGGATCTCTCACCCTCGGAGGGCGGTCGCTGCGGGGCCGCAAGCCCCATCAGGTCACGCGCCTTGGCGTCGCTCGTACCTTCCAGAACCTCAGACTGTTCGGCAACATGTCCGTCTTGGAGAACGTGCTGGTCGGAACCGACGCCCGCCATCGCACCGGCATCCCCGGCGCGGTCCTCGGCCTCCCGACGCACCGAGCTGAGGAGCGCGGCGGACGGGCGATGGCGCTGGAGCTCCTGGCGTTGGTGGGCATCGAGCAGCTGGCGGATGACGCCGCCAGCAACCTCTCCTACGGGGATCAACGGCGACTCGAGATCGCCCGGGCCCTGGCCACCGAACCCCGGCTGCTACTGCTCGACGAGCCCACTGCGGGCATGAACCCACCGGAGAAGGCGGCTCTCCAGACGCTGGTGCGAGCCATTCGAGACCGGGGCATCACCGTGCTGCTCATCGAGCACGACATGAGCGTCGTGATGACGATCAGCGATCGCGTGGCCGTGCTCGACTTCGGCCGCAAGATCGCTGAAGGGCTTCCGGCCGAGGTGCGGACGGACCCGGCGGTGATCACCGCGTACCTGGGGGCGCCGACCGATGCTGCTTGAGGTCGAGTCGCTCCACGTGCACTACGGCAAGGTCGAGGCGCTCAAGGGCGTGTCATTGGCCGTGGCCGAGGGCGAGATCGTGAGCCTCATCGGGGCCAACGGGGCGGGCAAGACGACCGTGCTGCGGACGATCTCCGGCCTGCGCCGGGTGACGTCGGGTCGCGTCCGGTTCCAGGACGAAGACATCACCCACGTGCCGGGGCACCGCCGGGTCGGGGCTGGGCTGTGCCAGGTGCCCGAGGGTCGCGGGATCTTCCCGGGCATGTCGGTGATGGAGAACCTCGAGATGGGCGCGTATGGTCGGCCGTCGAGAAGCCGGCTCTCCGACGATTTCGAGCGGGCCTTCAGCCTCTTCCCTCAGCTCTCCGACAGGCGCACGCAGGCGGGCGGGACGCTCTCGGGCGGCGAGCAGCAAATGCTCGCCATCGCCCGGGCCCTCATGGCCCGCCCGCACCTGGTGATGCTGGACGAGCCGTCGATGGGGTTGGCCCCGCTGATGGTGAAGCAGATCTTCGACATCATCGTCGAGATCAACAAGCAGGGCACCACCGTGCTTCTGGTCGAGCAGAACGCGGCCCAGGCCCTGGCGCGAGCCAACCGGGCCTACGTCCTGGAGACGGGCAGGGTGGCGAAGAGCAGCGACGCGGCGACGCTGCTGGCCGACGACTCGGTCAGGGCCGCCTACCTGGGCGTCGACCCGTCAGGTTGACGGCCGGCGTCTGGCCTCACCACGACCTTCCCGAAGGTCCGCCGACTGCCGAGCAGTGTGAGCCCCTCGACCGCCTCCTCCAGGCCGAGCACGGTGAACACCACCGGAGCGATCGCACCCTCGCCGTGCAGGCGCACCAGCTCTGCGTGGCACTCGGCGACCGCAGTGGGATCGCGGTCGGTGTACGCGCCCCAGTGGAGGCCGACGACCGCGTAGTTCTTCACCAGGAGATGGTTGGCGGGGACCTCGGGGATGCGGCCGCTGGCGAAGCCGATGACCAGCAGTCGTCCCTCCCAGGCGATGACCTTCCGCGAGCGGTCGAACGTGTCGCCACCGACGGGGTCGTAGACGACGTCGGCCCCGTGGCCACCGGTGACGCGCTGCACGACGGGAACGAAATCCTCGGCCGAGTAGTCGACGACGACCTCGGCCCCGAGCCGACGGCACAGCTCGACCTTCTCGGCGCCACCCGCGGTGGCGATGACCCGCGCCCCCGCGGCCACCCCCAGCTGCACCGCCGCCGAGCCCACCCCACCGGCAGCGGCATGGACGAGCAGCCACTCGCCGGGGCGCAGGCTGGCGCGGCGGTGCAGCGCGAACCAGGAGGTCTGGTAGGAGATGTGCAGCGCCGCCGCGGCGACGTCATCGAGATCGTCCGGGATCGGATAGGTGGCCGCCGCCGCCGTGATCAGACGGTCGGCCAATCCGCCGTGAGGAAGACGGGGCACGGCGATGACCCGCTGGCCGAACGCCCGGTCTCGGACTCCTTCGCCGATCGCCACGATCCGCCCGCTCGCCTCCAACCCGGGCGTGAACGGCAGCGGAGGGCGCTGCTGGTACTGGCCCCGGCACAGGAGGATGTCGGCGAAATTGAGCCCACACGCGGCGACCTCCACCGCCACCTCGCCCGGGCCGGGCGTCGGCTCCTTGACGTCCTCGAGGCGGAGGGCCTCGGCGGGCTCGCCGAGCTGGCGGACCGTCCATGCGCGCACGGCGGCCAGCTTGCCACCGGGTGTCGTCAGATGAGGGCGGCCATCACCTCGGCCTGGGCCTGGGTCGAGCCGAACACGGTGTCGAGGACCCGGGCCCGCTTGAGGTACAGGTGGGCGTCGACCTCCCACGTGAAGCCCATACCGCCGTGCACCTGGATGCACGCCTTGCCGTTGGCCAGCGCGGCGTCACCCGCCATCAGCTTGGCCCCCGTCACCGCTCGCAGGACGTCTCCGACGCCGGGATCGTCGAGGTGTGCGCCGGCGGCGTAGACCGCGGCTCGGGCCACCTCGGCTCGCACCAGCATGTCGGCCAGGATGTGCTTGACGGCCTGGAAGGACCCGACCGGTCGATCGAACTGCTGGCGCTCCTTGGCATAGGCAACGGCCATGTCAGTGACAGCCTCCGCCAGGCCGAGGAGGATGGCCGCGGCGAAGGTGGCACCCTCCAGTCGCCAGGCGGCGGCCGTGTCAGGCCCCGCCACCTGGATGCCAGGCGGCAGCTCCTGCACCGCGTGCAGGGGCGTGAGGGGGTCCAGCGGGTGCGGCACCAGCTCGCCCTTGACGGCTGTCGGCTCGAGCTCCCACACCCCCGCATCGTCCAGCACCAGCAGTCGGTCCAGGGCGGCGAGGTGCTCGACCAGCAGGAGAGGTTGCGGACCGCCCTGGCCCCGCCGCTCGACGCCACCGATGACCAGCTCACCCGAGGCGGCCCCATCGACCACCGCGGCGCCCAGGTGGCTCCACAGCAGCGGTCCGGGCACCAGGGCCCGGCCGAGCTCCTCGAAGACGAGGACGGCCTCGCTGCTACCCAGGCCGACCCCGCCATCGGGCTCGGGCAGACGCAGGGAGAACACACCGGCGTCGGCCAGCCGACGCCACAGGTCACGTTCCACGCCGCCATGGGCCTCCAGCGACCGGACGGTCGCCATCGGGTACGCACCGGCGCACAGCTTGCGCACCGCGTCCTGCAGGGCCTCCTGGTCCTCGCTGAGCTCGAAGTCCACGTCGCGCCTCGATTCGAGCGGCTCAACGCTCCCGGGGCAGGCCCAGGACGCGCTCGCCGAGGATGTTGCGCTGAATCTGCGAGGTGCCGGCGGCGATGGAGATGGAGAGGGCGTGGACCCAACCCTTCACCTGCTCTCCGCTGCGGGCGCCGCCGAGGTCGTCGAAGGAGAGCCCCGCCCGGTCCAGGATCCGCAGGGCGAGGTCGCCGAGACGGTGGCGGACCTCGGAATAGTGCAGCTTGAACACCGATCCCCCGACACCGGGCACGCCGGTCCTGGACGCCTGGGTGACGTTCCGCTTGGTCAGTGACCAGAGGGCGTCGAGGTCGGCCGCCAGGTGCCCGAGCTCACGCCTGACGCCGAGGTCGTCCCAGGGTTGGGCGCCGTCCCTCGTCGAACGGGCGATGCCGACGAGGCTCTCGAGCAGCTCCATCGACTGCAGCAGCTCGCTCACGAACGCCGTGCCCCGCTCGAAGCTGAAGGTGACCATGGCCACCCGCCAGCCGTCGTTCTCGACGCCGACCCGGTTGGCCACCGGCACCCGCACCTCGTCGAGGAAGACCTCGCTGAACTCCGCCGTCCCGTAGATGGTGCGCAGCGGGCGGACCTCGACGCCGGGGCTGTCCATGGGCAGGACCAGCCACGAGATCCCCCGGTGCTTGGGCGCGTGGGGGTCGGTGCGGACGAGGAGCTCGCAGAAGTCGGCGACCTCGGCGTGCGAGGTCCAGATCTTCTGCCCGGACACCACGTAGTGGTCGCCGTCACGCACGGCGCGGGTGCGCAGGGCGGCGAGGTCCGACCCCGCACCTGGCTCGGAGAAGCCCTGGCACCACACCTCGTCGCCGCGCAGGATCGGTGGCAGGTACCGGGACCGCTGCTCGGGCGAGGCTTCGGCGATGAGCGTGGGTCCGGCGTGCAGCAGCCCCACGAAGTTGACCCCCACGTAGGGGGCGTGGGCGCGCTCGGTCTCCTCCAGGAACACCAGGTGCTCGGTCGGCGAAGCGCCCCGTCCGCCCAGCTCCTTGGGCCAATTGATACCGGCGTAGCCCGCCTCGTACAGCATCCGCTGCCAAGCCGTGTCGTAGGCGCGCCGCCCCGGCCAGTCGTCCGACGCCGGCGGAGGACCGACCGTCGGCAGCACCTTGTCGAGCCACCCTCTCAGCTCACCGCGGAATCGCTCCTCGCTCTCCGAGTAGCGCAGGTTCACTCGAAGCCCGGAAACGAGAGCCCTGCGGTCATGCCGCCCTCGATCAGGAACTCGGACCCCGTCGAGTACGAGCTCTCGTCCGAGGCGAGGAACGCCACCAGCCGGGCCACCTCTTCAGGCTTGCCGATGCGCCCGATCGGCTGGTGCCGGTAGCCAGCGTCCTTGTTGGCCTGGTCCACCTGATCGAGCGCCAGCATCGGCGTATCGATGCCACCGGGGTGGACCGAGTTCACCCGGATGCCGAATCGACCGAGCTCCAATGCGGCGGACTTGGTCATGCCCCGAACGGCGAACTTGCTCGCCGAGTAGGCGCACGCCCCGGCCATTCCCTCGAGACCCTGGGTCGAGGAGATGTTCACGATGGCGCCTCCGCCAGCGGTCCTGAGGGCCGGGATCGCTGCCTTCATGCCGAGGAAGCAGCCGAACTGGTTGACCTCGATGACCCGCCGGTACTCGTCGAAGGAGGTCCGCTCGATGGAGCCGAACCGCAGGATCCCCGCATTGTTGACCAGCACGTCCAGCTTCCCGAACCCGGTCGTCGCCGCCTCGACCGCCGTCGCCCAGTCGTCCTCGCGGGTGACGTCCAGGTGCACGTAGGCGGCCGCATCCCCGATCTCCACGGCCAGCTTCTCGCCCACGTCGTCCAGTACGTCGCCGAGCACCACCTTGGCTCCCTCGGCGGCGAAGAGCCGGGCCTCGGCCTCGCCCTGGCCCCGGGCCCCCCCGGAGATGAGCGCCACCTTCCCGTCCAGTCTGCCCACGACAGCCTTCCTCTCTCGGACCAGCCTCGCCGGCCGCGGCATTCGGCCTTCACCGTCGCTCATTTCCTGACGCAGCGTCAATCCGGGCCGTGTCTCATTCCCAGGCGCCTGGAGCGCCACCGATAAGGTCGGCGGCGTGAGCGACGGCCCTCTCGCCGACATCCGCGTCATCGACTGCGCCGGCCTCATCGCCGCGCCGGGCTGCGCGCGGTACCTGGCCGACTTCGGTGCCGACGTGATCAAGGTGGAGCGACCCGACGGCGGCGACGCGGCGCGCGACCTGGGCTGGCGCGACACCAGGGACGGCGTGTCGCTGTGGTGGAAGCTGGAAGGACGCAACAAGCGCTGCGTCACGCTCGACCTCAAGTCGACCGACGGGCGCCAGACCCTGCTCGGCCTGTGCGACGACGCCCACGTGCTGGTCGAGAACTTCCGACCCGGCACCCTCGAGCGGCTGGGCCTGGGACCGGATGTGCTGCTGGCGCGCAACCCCCGGCTCGTCATCACCCGCATCACCGGGTTCGGCCAGGACGGCCCCTACGCCCGCCGCCCGGGCTTTGCCACCCTCGCCGAGGCCATGTCCGGCTTCGCCGCCATCAACGGCGAGCCCGATGGCGCGCCGCTGCTGCCTCCTGTCGCCCTCACCGACGAGGTGACGGCGCTCGTCGGCGCATTCGCCACCATGGTCGCCCTGCACTCCGGCGTCGGTCAGGTGGTCGACGCCAACCTGCTCGAGTCCATGCTCCAGGTCATGGGTCCCCTGCCGGCCGCCTACGCCGTGCTCGGGTACGAGCAGCCCCGCCTGGGATCGGGCATCCCCTACACCGTCCCGCGCCGCACCTACCGCTGCGCCGATGGATCGTGGGTGGCCATCAGCACCTCGTCCGAACCCGTCGCCCGGCGCCTCCTCGACCTGGTGGGGCTGGGCAACGACGACCGCCTGCGCACCAACGCGGGTCGGGCTGCGCACCGTGAGGAGGTCGACGGTGCCGTGGGGGACTGGATAGGGGCCAGGACCATGCCGGAGGCGATGGCGGCATTGAACGCCGCCGACGTCGCCGTGGCCCCGGTCATGGGCATGGCCGACATCCTCGACGATCCTCACGTCGCGGCGCGCGGCGCCGTGTGCGACGTGGAGGGCACGCCGATGCAGGGCGTCGTCGCCCGTCTCTCGGCCACGCCGGGCCGAATCCGCTGGTCCGGCCGACCGCTGGGGGCTGACAACGAAGAGGTGCTCGGCCCGCCGCCCGAGGGCTAGACCTCGAGGAACCGCCGGACGCCGAGGGCCGAACCGCCTGCTCCCACGACCGCACCCATGAAGAGCACGGCGATCTCGGTGAGGAACAGATCGCGCCCGGACACGACGATCGACTGGAACAGCGTCACGTCGTAGTGCTGCACCGAGTACCGCAGCAGGAAGCTGACGACGGCCACGACGCCAACGGCCACCGCCGCCCCCGCCAGCCCCTGGATCACACCTTCCAGCATGTACGGCACCCGGATGAACCAGTTGGTGGCCCCCACCAGCTTCATGACCGCCACTTCCCTTCGCCGGGCGAAGATCGCCATCCGGATCGCGTTCAGGATCAGCACAGCGGCGGCCGCGAGCAGGACCACGGCGACGCTGAAGAGGACCGCCTGGGCGATCCCCGTGACCCTGAGCAAGGTGTCGACGGACTGCTTGGCATACACCACGTTCCTGACCCCGGTGAAGGACCGGACCGCCGATCCGACCTCCTGGACGTGGTTGGCGTCACGCGCCACGACGCGGAACGACGGGGGCAGGTCAGCGGCGGTGGCGCTGTTCACCAGGTCGGGCTGGTTGGCGAACATGGTGCGGAACTCGCGGTAGGAGCACGCCTGGTCGCAGTACGTGGTCCGCTTGACCTCTGTCATCGACCCAAGCCTCTGCGCCACGGCCTGGGTCTGGTCGGGGGGCACCTGGGGCTGCATGAACACGGCCAGCTGGACCCCGCCCTTCCACCTCACCGTGGCGGTGGACACGCCCTGCTTGAGCAGCAGCGCGGCCCCGACGAGGGAGAGGGAGACGGCGACGGTGAGCACCGCGGCCACCGTCATCAGCCGGTTGCGCCACAGGTTCGTGCCCGTCTCGCGGGCCACGTAGTCGAGGGACAGGCCCATCAGCGCAAACCCTCGACGCCAGCCGAGGTGGGCTCGACAGACATGGCCACGGTCTCGGGCAGCTCCTCGAGCTGCGGTTCGGGCGCCTCGTAGGCGCCTTCGTCCTCGTCCCGGACCACGATCCCGTTGTCGAGCTCGATGACCCGGCGCCGCATGGTGTTGACGATGGCGTCGTTGTGAGTGGCCATGAGGACGGTCGTACCCGTGCGGCTGATGCGGTCCAGCAGCCTCGTCACGTCCGCGCCGCCGCCCGGATCGATGTTGCCCGTTGGCTCGTCGGCCAGGAGGATGAGCGGTCGGTTGACGAAGGCGCGGGCGACCGCCACCCGCTGCTGCTCGCCGCCCGAGAGCTCGCTCGGCAGGCAGTCCCACTTGTCACCCAGGCCCACCAGGTCGAGGGCCTGGGGCACATGGGTGGCCACCACCGACTTGGGCCGGCCGATGACCTCGAGAGCGAACGCCACGTTGGCGAACACCGACTTGCTCGGCAGCAGCCGGAAGTCCTGGAACACGCAGCCGATGTTGCGCCGGAGGTAGGGCACCTTCCAGTGCCGCAAGCGGCCGATGTTCCAGCCCGCCACCCAGATCTGACCTTGGTCAGGGGTCTCCTCGCGCAGGATCAGGCGGATGAACGTCGACTTGCCGGCCCCGGAGGCACCGACGAGGAAGACGAACTCGCCCCTGCCGATCTCAACCGAGCAGTCGCGGAGCGCGCAGATCGAGCCTTTGTAGGTTTTGCTGACGTTGTCCAGTCGGATCATGAATATCCACGGAGCAGCGCCCTCCCGCGCAGAACCAGCGCCGGCCTGCGGACGAGGACGATAGCACCCCATACTGGGCGCACTGCCAATCGAGCTGCTAGTCGTCCCCCTGGGCCCGCCGCCAGCGGAGGAACGACTCCATGAAGGCGTCGAGGTCGCCATCGAGCACGGCGTCGACGTTCCCCGTCTCCTCGTTGGTCCTGAGGTCCTTCACCAGCTGGTACGGCGCCATCACGTACGACCGGATCTGGTTGCCCCAGGCCACGTCGGTCTGCGGCCCCGAGATGGCGTCGAGCTCCGCCTGACGCTCCGCCCGCTGTCGATCGGCCAGCTTGGCCCCGAGGATCTGGAGCGCCTTGGCCTTGTTCTGGTGCTGGCTGCGCTCGTTCTGGACCGACACGACGATTCCCGTGGGGAGATGAGTGATGCGCACGGCCGAGTCGGTGACGTTGACGTGCTGTCCGCCGGCACCCGACGACCGGTAGGTGTCGACCCGCAGGTCCTTCTCGTCGATGTCCACCTCGGCCGAGACATCGTCGAGGAACGGCGTGACGTCGAACGACGCGAAGCTTGTCTGGCGCCGCTTCTGGGCGTCGAACGGTGACATGCGGACCAGGCGGTGCACGCCACGTTCGGCCGCCAGCAACCCGTAGGCGTACCGGCCCCGGACGATGAACGTGGCCGACAGGATGCCAGCCTCCTGGCCGGGAGACGCCTCATCGATCTCGACCGAGAACCCACGGCGCTCGGCCCAGCGCAGGTACATGCGCAGCATCATCTCGGCCCAGTCCTGGGCGTCGGTGCCGCCCGCCCCGGCGTGGATCTCCGCCACCGCGTCCCGGTCGTCGTGGTCGCCGGAGAACAGGGACCGCAGCTCGAGCGAGTCCAGTTGGCGCCCGAGGTCGGCCACGGCGGCTGCCAGCTCGCCCTCCACCGACTCGTCACCCTCCTCGACGGCCAGCTGGTAGAGGGTCTCGGCGTCGGCGAGCCGGCTGTCGAGCCCGGTCAGCAGCTCGACGTCCGCGCTGACCCGGCCGTAGGCCGTCGTGGCGGCCCGAGCGGCGTCGGGGTCGTCCCAGAGGTCGGGGCGTCCCACCTTGGCCTCGAGCGCCGACAAGCGGGCCTGAAGCCCAGGCAGGTCGAGGTAGGTCTTGGCCTCCTCCAAGCGCTTGCGCAGGGTGGCCAGGTCGTCAGCGAAGTCGCGCACCGGCTGCTCCGAGCCGCGGGGCGCGCCAGCCCCGCGTCAACGGCCGTGGCACAGCTTGTACTTCTTGTTGCTCCCACACCAGCAGGGATCGTTGCGCCCGATCTTGTCGCGATCGGACTTGACCGTCGGAGCCTGGGCGGTGAACGCCTCGGGTGCCGCCGCTCCTCCTGCGGCCTGCTCGGGGGCTGCCGCCGCCGGGTCGGGCAGCTGCGCCAGCGCCGCCTGGGCCTGCTCCTGGGCCAGCTGGGCCTGCTGCGCCGCCAGGGCGATGCTGGCCGGCCCCTGGACCGGGTCGTCGGCGGCGAGGTAGCTGGCCTGGCCCAGATCGGGCTCGGCCTGCTCGGTGAGAACCTCGACGTGGAGCACGTAGCGCAGGTAGTCGTCGTCGATGGCGTCCATGAGCTGGCCGAACATGCTGAAGCCCTCGCGCTGCCAGGCCACCAGCGGATCCTGCTGGCCCATCGCCCGCAGGTTGATGCCCTCGCGCAGGTAGTCCATCTCGGCCAGGTGCTCGCGCCAGCGCTGATCGATGATCTGAAGCATGATCTCGCGCTCGAGAGAACGGGCCACGTCGGCCCCGCCGGGGATGGTCGTCTCCCGCTCGGCGTAGTACTCGACGGCCTCGGCCCTGATGCTCTCGTAGAGCTGGTCGGAGGTCTCGGCCTGCCGGAGATCCTCCTCGGTGAACTTCGTCGGGTAGTACTGGCCGACCTCGGCGATGAGGGCGCCGAGGTCCCAGTCCTCCGCGTAGCCCTCGCAGGTGGCCATGACCACCGAGTCCAACGCCTCGTCCAGCAGCTCCTCGGTTCGCTCCCGCAGGTCCTCGCCGTCGAGCACCTGCATGCGGCGCTGGTAGATGACCTTGCGCTGCTCGTTCATGACCTCGTCGTACTTGAGCACGTCCTTGCGGATCTCGGCGTTGCGGGCCTCGACCGTGTTCTGCGCCCGCTCGATGGCGCGGGTGACCATCTTGGCCTCGATGGGGACGTCCTCGGGGAGCGCCTTGGCCATCACCCAGTTCATGGCGCCGGTGGCGAAGAGCCGCATGAGCTCGTCCTCGAGCGACAGGAAGAACCGGCTCTCCCCCGGATCCCCCTGGCGGCCCGCCCGGCCACGGAGCTGGTTGTCGATGCGGCGGCTCTCGTGGCGCTCGCTGCCGAGCACGTAGACCCCACCGAGGGCGCGGATCTTGTCGCCCTCGGCCTTGCACTGGGCCTCGAACTTGGCCCGCAGGTCGGCCCGAGCGGCACGGCCCTCGTCGCTGTCGGGGTCGAGCCCCTGGGCCAGGACCTCCTGGGTCGCCAAGCCGTCGGGGTTCCCTCCCAACAGGATGTCGACACCCCGGCCGGCCATGTTGGTGGCCACCGTGATGGCGTTGAGCCGGCCCGCCTGGGCGACGACCTGCGCCTCCCGGGCGTGCTGCTTGGCGTTCAGCACGTTGTGGGGGATGCCTCGGATATCGAGGAGACGGGAGAGGACCTCGGACTTGGCGACCGACGCCGTGCCCACGAGCACGGGCTGGCCGCGCTCGTACCGTTCGATCAGGTCCTCGACCACGGCGTCGAACTTGGCCTGCTCGCTCTTGTAGACCAGGTCGGGGTGGTCGGCGCGGACCATCGGGAGGTTGGTCGGGATGGGCACCACCGGCAGGTCGTAGGTGTTGGCGAACTCCGACGCCTCGGTCTCGGCCGTGCCGGTCATCCCGGCGAGCTTCTCGTAGAGGCGGAAGTAGTTCTGGAGCGTCACCGTCGCCCAGGTGTGGTTCTCCTCCTTGATGCGAACCCGCTCCTTGGCCTCGACCGCCTGGTGCAGCCCGTCGGACCACCGCCGGCCCTCCAGGATCCGGCCGGTGAACTCGTCGACGATCTTCACCTCGCCGCCGGCGACGATGTAGTCCTTGTCCCTGCTGTACAGCTCCTTGGCCCGGAGGGCCTGCTGCAGCTGATGGACGTAGTTCACCGAGACCAGGTCGTAGAGGTTGCTGACCCCGATCTGGGACTCGACCTTCTCGATGCCGTCCTCGGTCGGGAAGACCGTTCGCTTCTCCTCGTCGACCTCGTAGTCGACGTCGCGCTTGAGCGTGCGCACCACGCCGGCGAACTGGTAGTAGAGCCGCGCCGACTCCGCCGCCGGACCGCTGATGATGAGCGGCGTCCGGGCCTCGTCGATGAGGATCGAGTCGACCTCGTCGACGATGGCGAAGACGTGGCCCCGCTGCACCATCGCATCCCGCGACCTGGCCATGTTGTCGCGTAGGTAGTCGAAGCCGAACTCGGTGTTGGTGCCGTAGGTCACGTCTGCGGCGTAGGCCTCACGCTTGGCCTCGGCGTCCTCCACCGTCGGGACGACCAGCCCGACCTTCAGCCCCAGGAAGCGGTGGATCTGGCCCATCCACTCGGCGTCGCGGCTGGCCAGGTAGTCGTTGACGGTGACGACGTGCACGCCCTTGCCGGTGAGGCCGTTGAGATAGACGGGCAGGGTGGACACGAGCGTCTTGCCCTCACCGGTCTTCATCTCGGCGATCCAGCCGAAGTGGAGGGCCATCCCACCCATCAGCTGGACGTCGAAGTGCCGCTGGCCGATGACCCGCCGCGCCGCCTCTCGCACCACGGCGAAGGCCTCGACGAGCAGGTCGTCGAGACCCTCCCCCCGGTCCAGGCGCTCCCTGAACTCCACCGTCTTGTGGGCCAAGGCGGCGTCGTCCAGCGACTCGACCTCAGGCTCGAGGTCGTTGATCATCGGCACGATCTCCTGGAGGCGACGGATCTTCTTCCCCTCGCCCGCGCGCAGCATCTTGGTGAGGACGCTCATCGTCCGCCCAGTCTACCGAGGGCCCTTGCGCGGACCCCGCCGCCAGTCGCATCTGTCGACCTCTTCGGGCGATCCCGCCCCCTCCGCCCGACAGCCGGGCCTTCGGGGCGCTCCGCCGGGGGACAACGGCGGTTCCACCTCTTGTCGAAAGCGGGCGAGACGATGGCAGGCATCCGGTCTCATTTCGACAAAAGGTGGAACCGAGGAGATCTCCCCTATCGCCCGCCCTCGCCCGCAGGCACGAGCGAGCTCCGGCAGGACCACGGCGACCCGGCGCGTCTAGCGGTCCTCGGCCTCGATGAGGCGCTCCCGCACGGCGTAGATCACCGCCTGCATCCTCGAGTGGAGGTGGAGCTTGTCCAGGATGTTGTGGACGTGGTTCTTCACCGTGTTCTCGGAGATGTACAACGAGTCGGCGATGTCCCGGTTGCTCATCCCCCGGGCGACCAGCTTGAGCACCTCGAGCTCCCGCCCGGTCAGCTCCGGCGGAGGGACCTGAGGCCGCTCCTCGGCCCGCCTGACCAGGGAATTGAACTCGGTGAGCAGCTTGGAGGCCATGGAGGGTGAGATGAGGCTCTGGCCCTGGACCACAGCCCGGATGGCGTCGGCCACCTCCTCCACCGAGATCTCCTTGAGCAGATAGCCGTTGGCCCCCGCCTTGACGGCCTCGTAGAGGTCCTCCTCCTCGTCGCTCACGGTCAACATCAGGATCCTGGCCGACGGGGTCACGGTACGGATGGTGCGCGCCGCGTCGATGCCGTTCACCTGCGGCATCCGCACGTCCATCAACACCACGTCGGGAGCGAGCTCCTCGGCCTTGGCGACCGCCTCGGCCCCGTCCTCGGCCTCGCCAACGACCTCGATCCCACCCTCGGTCCCCAACACCACGTACAAGCCTCGGCGGAACAGCGCCTGGTCGTCCGCGATCAGCACGCGGATGACCTG
Source organism: Acidimicrobiales bacterium (assembly GCA_036270875.1). NCBI lineage: Bacteria > Bacillati > Actinomycetota > Acidimicrobiia > Acidimicrobiales > Acidimicrobiales bacterium. The sequence continues at coordinate 75,460 of DATBBR010000074.1, read as the reverse complement.
CCCGTCTTGTCCCGAGATCTGGTTGTCGACCAAGAGTTCCCCCGTGTCAGGTGGTATCGATAAGTCCGATTTGACCGTCCTTCCGCCGGTATACCACCGCGGCACGGCCCGTTTCAGCATTGGTGAACAGGAAGAACCCGAGTCCGAGGAGGTCGAGCTCGAGGACGGCCTCCTCCGGGGTCATGGGCTTGGCGTCTGAATGGACCGTCCGGACGATGCGGGGCGTCTCCTCCTCCGCATCCTCGTCGTCCTCGTCGGCGAGCACGGCCGCGCCGGCCTCGGGACCCGGAGCCCCGCCGGCGTGTCGGCGGGGGTGGGACCGGCCGATCAGGCGCCCCTTCAGCTTCTCCAGCCGGTGCTCGAGCTTGTCGACCACCCGGTCGACGGCGGCGAACGTGTCGCTCGCCGCCGCCGTGGCCCGCACGATGTGGCCGTGCCCCACCACGGTCACCTCGCACACCTCCTTGTCGGCGATGCGCGGATTGCGCTCCTCGAGAAAGCGAACCTCGGCCCGCTCCATCGAGTCGAGGTAGCGGCCCAGACGGGTGATCTTCTCCTGCACGGTCTTCCGCAGCAGCTCCGACACCTCGACGTTTCGGCCCTGGATCGAGATGTCCACCGTGCGTTCCTCCTGTGTCAGCGGACGGGCCGCGAGCGGCTGACCTGGTCTTTGACCCCACACTCGCCTGCCGAGAGGGTGGCGGGCCCGGCGCTGGCGGCCAGCTGGCCCCACAACGCACCCTGTCGCCCGCGTCGCCTCTTCGCCGCCGGCGCCGACGGTCGGCACATCGGCGGGCAGGACTTACTCCTAAGCCGCACCATGCTCAGCAACCACGGGTTGCCTTACGTGGGTCGTTTCGCCTACGGCTGGCCTCGACTTGCAACCACAGACCCGCACGCAGCCCATACGAGAGTGTAGGACGTGCTGGCGCGATGGGGGCCTAGTCAGTACGTGCCAGTCTCCTCGGACCGGCCACCCGGGCCGGCTCTACTGCTCGGACCGGCCTCCCGGGCCGGCCCTACTGCTCGGACCGGCCTCCCGGGCCGGCTGTGAGACGGCTCTTGATCTCGGCCAGGGCGGGGACGGGCCCCGGATCGAGGCCCTCCTGGGCGGCAAGGTGCAGCGAGCAGAAGTCGCCGACCATGACCAGGTCGAGTAGCTGGGCCAGAGGGCCCTCCCCTTCGGCGGCAACCTCCTCGATCCCGGCGACCACCTCCCGCACGATGTCGTCGACCAACCCGAAGCGGCGGGCGACACGGGGGTGCTCATGCCGGTGGCGGAGGTTCACGAGCGTCAGAAGCTGGCGGGTGACGTCCCCGTGCTGTCCCCATCCCGCCACCTCGTTGTGGCACAGCTCCGGTTGGGTGGCGGCGAACGCCGGAGCCTTGGCGTTCTCGTTGACGTCCGCCTTCCATCGCCAGGCTGCGACGGAGCCGATGCCGGCCGCGCCGTAGATGATGGGGATCGTGCGCCCGATGCGACGGGCGAGCGCGGCCGCCGGGCTCGCCGGCCCGACGAGCTGGTCCCGGCGGCGCTGCAGCTGGGCCACCGCATGGTCGACCCGTCGTCGGGCGTCCGGGAGCAGGCCCAGGTCCTCGGCAACCGCGAGCAGCGGGACCGCCATGGCCCCCACGGCGGCACGCGGCTGAGGAATGGTGTCAGGCACCCGCAGCGCCGGTGCGCCCCAATCGTCCGCCAGCGCGGCCAGCTCGCCGCCACTGGTCACGACGACCACTGTCGCTCCCCGCGACACCGCGGCCTTGGCGGCCTCGACGGTCTCCTCGGTGTCGCCGGAAAAGGAGACGGCGAAGACCAACGATGCCGGGCCGACGAAGCGCGGGGGGCAGTAGGACTTCACGACGGAGACCGGCACCTCCATCTCGGGGCCGGCCGTCGCCTGGAAGACGTCGCCCGCGATACCACTGCCCCCCATGCCCAGCACCACCACGTTGGCGATCGATCCGCGAGGGGGGAGCCCGGCCAGGTCCCCGACAGCGTCGGCGGCCGTGGCGACCTGTTCGGGAAGCTTGGCGGCGGCGTCCCACATCCCCAGCGTGTCGAGCACCTGCTCGCTCACGCCGGAGCGCCACCCGACGGGCTCGTGTCGGGATCGAAGGTCGGCCTGATGCCCTCCGCCTCGGCCTTGGCCAGCAGGCGGCCGTGCTCGGCGTCGTCGACCGTCTCGGCCTCGTCGATCAGCATGATGGGAATGTCGTCGCGGATCGCGTAGCGCCGATGCAGCCGCGGGTTGTAGAGGCTGTCCTCGTCGGCGAAGTACAGCAGCGGTCCCTTGTCCTCGGGACAGGCCAGGATCTCGAGCAGCAGGGGGTCGAGTGCCACCTCAGCTCTCCCTTCGGTGTGTGGGGCCGGCGCCGGCCGTGTCCCCGGCGGCCCGGTCGATCAACGACAGGACCTCCGCCAGGTGGGCATCGCGCTCGGCCGGCGTGCGGCCCTCGAGGTTCAGACGGAGGAGCGGCTCGGTGTTCGAGGGGCGGACGTTGAACCACCAGTCGCCCCAGTCGACGGTCAGCCCGTCAGTGCGGTCGAGGGTCGCACCGCTCACCGAGGCCAGCTCGGCGGCGATCAGCTCGACGACCCGCGCCGGGTCGCGGACCTCGGTGTTGATCTCGCCCGAGTCGGCGTAGCGCTCGAACGGGCGGCGCAGCTCGGACAGGGGCTGGCCTGTCTTGGAGAGCAGCTCGAGCACGATCAGGGCGGCGATGAGCCCGGAGTCGGCTCGGTAGTTGTCGCGGAAGTAGTAGTGCCCGGAGTGCTCCCCCCCGAAGACCGCTCCCGTCTCAGCCATCACCGCCTTGATGAAGGAGTGGCCCACCCGGGTGCGGATGGGCACTCCACCGTTCTCCCTGATGATCTCCGGCACGGCCTTGGAGCAGATGAGGTTGTACAGGATCGTGGCGCCGGGATGCTTCTCCAACATCGCCTTGGCCACCAGCGCCGTGGTGAGGGACCCCGACAATGGCTGGGCCCTCTCGTCGACGAGGAAGACCCGGTCGGCGTCACCGTCGAAGGCCAGGCCCACGTCCGCGCCCGTCTCCAGCACGCGGCGGTTGAGGTCGGCGAGGTTCTCGGGCTGGATGGGATCCGCCGGGTGGTTGGGAAAGTTGCCGTCGAGCTCGGGGAAGAGGATCTCCAGGTGGAAGGGCAGGGGGGCCATCACCCTGGGCACGACGAGCCCGCCCATGCCGTTGGCCGTGTCGGCCACCACCCGCAGCGGCACCAGCGCGTCGAGGTCCACGAACGAGCGCACGTGGGCCGCGTACTCGTCGAGCAGGTCGGCGTGATCGACGTGGCCCCGTGCCGACTTCCCGTCCCCCGTGAAGGCGCTCGCCAACGCCTTGATCTCGGCCAGCCCGGTGTCCTGGCCCACCGGGCTCGCTCCCGCCCGGCACATCTTGATGCCGTTGTAGCGGGCCGGATTGTGCGACGCCGTGAACATCGCTCCGGGCACGTCGAGCCGGCCCGAGGCGAAGTAGAGCAGGTCCGTGGACGCCAGGCCGAGGTCGGTCACGCTGGCTCCCTCGGAAACGGCTCCGGCGATGAAGGCCTCGCTCAGTGGCACGCCCGATTCCCGCATGTCACGCGCCACCACGACTCGCCCCGCATCCGTGAATCTGGCGAACGCCGACCCGATGGCACGGCACACCTCGGCATCGAGCTGGTCCGGCACGCTGCCGCGCACGTCGTAAGCCTTGAATATGGGGTCGAGCGGGAGCATCAGAGCAGCGAGCCTAGTTCGCTTCTCCTACGCCCCCGGAGGCTGGCTCGGCGACGACGGGCTCGTCGTCGAGCCCGTCGTCGGGGTCCACGGCAGTGGCGAGAGCGCGCCGATCCGGTTGAGGGCGGTCTCCAGCTCCCGCCCGTCCGTGTGGTCCTGGCCTCCCGCGCCCCGCCTGGTGTCCGGGCGCCTGATCCGACGGCCGCGCCGCGGCCCCCGTGCCATGTACGGACGCGCCCCCATCCAGGCAACGGCCACCAACCCCACGGCCGTCACGGCCCACCCCAGCCCGTCAACGGGGGTGAAGCCGTAGTGCAACGAGACGTGGTGGCTGGTCGGGATGACCACCATCAGGTTGGGAGCGACCCGCCAGGGACCATTGGCCCCGGAAGCCTGCCAGTTGGGGAAGTACGAGGTCTTCACGAGCACCGGCGACCCGGTTCGGTCGACGTCGAAGCTGATCCGGTCGTCACTGGTCCTGATCCCGCTGACCTGTGCCGGCGCCACCGTCTGGGCCGGCGGGTTCGGGTCGGCGCCGCGGACCCGCGCCCACTGGGCGGGCCCGCTGGCGGCCAGCATCACGTTCCACCGGCTGGGGTCGTCGTACCAGGAGACGGCGGCGTTCAGCCACGACTTGCCCCCCTTGGCGACCCCGGTCATGACCACGGGCTGTTCCGTAAGGGGGCTCACCTCCGCGGCGCCCCGCACGAGGTAGATGTTCCAGGTGCGCTGGATCACGGTGGATCCCGACGTGACCGGCCAGGGCCCGCTCGTGGCCAGCAGGCTCAGGTCGGGGTCGGCCGCCGCCTGGGCCTGGGCCTGGGGCGAGAAGGCCATGTAGTAACGGACGCCGAGGAGCTGGAGGTGCCGCACGCCGGCGGCGACGTCGAGCTGCCCGTAGGGCAGGCCGCGCATGGCCTGCGACGGCGTCACCGACAGCTCCGACTGGTTGATGAAGTGGTAGGGCGTGCTGGCGGCCGATTCGAAGAACAACCCCTCCATGGACTTGATGCAGTCGTTGGTCCAGTACGGCAGCAGCATCAGGGCCATGGGCGTGCCCAGCTGGTCGAGGTCGGGCCCGTACTCCCACATGGCGCGGCCACAACCCTGTTGGCGGCCCAACCTGGCCATGGTGTCGATGAGGGCGTGGTATTGCGGGTAAGAGGGCTTGCCCTGGTAACCGGTGTAGTTCCAGCTCACCCAGTCCGGGACGAAGCTGGCCGCCGGCTTCACCGGCGACCACGAGGGCAGGTTCACGAGGGGAGCAGCCACGAAGCCGGCCGCCGCGACCAGAGCCAGCACGGGCGTGAGGAAGCCGACCAGGCCGTCGGTCGTGACGCCGGTCCCGGGTGCCGGGGCCGCGACGTAGCCGCCGTCGGCCGCCGTCGAGAGCCACCGCTGCCGCCGCGTGGCGCGCCACAGCTCCCCCGTCAGCGTCCCCAGCTCGGCAACCGCCACCCCTGCCAGCAGGTAGAGGCACAGCACCCAGAACGGCAGCAGGCGGGCGTTGTAGAGCCGCCCCTGCGGCGCCAGCACGAACCCGGCCGCCGACAGGACGGCCATCACGGTGAGGAAGATGCCGATCCGTCGGCGGCGCAGGAGGGAGAAGGCGACGCCGATGATGGCGAGCACGAGCACCCAGCGCTGGCCCGACGGGAACAGGTTGTGGGCGTAGTTGACGACCTTCTCCCAACCCATGTCCGTGGTGTACGGAAGGCGGGCGAGGAACGGAATGGACCAGAAGCCGGTGACGGCCAGTCCCGCGGCCACGACGCTGGCGATCCACTTGAATCGTCGGCGGTCCGCGCCCATGAGCAACAGGACGGCGGCGCCCACGAGCACGAAGAAGGTCGGGATCATGTGGCACAGCGCAGTGAGCGCCAGCAGGCCGGCGGCGAGGGCGCGGTGCTTCCCGGTCCGCAGGCCGCGGGCCACCACTCCGAGGAACACCAGCCCCAACGACAAGCTGATCGAGAAGGCGAACTCCCCGGCCAGGGTCGACGCCACGTTGCCGCCGAAGATCGTGAAGCTGCGGTCGAACAGGAAGGGCAGGGTGGCCACACCCAGACACGCGGGCCCGGGACGGGGCATCCCAGACAATCGGCCGAAGGCCCACGCCGCCACCGGCAGGGTCAGGAGGCCGAGGACCGTGACCAGCTTGAAAGCGATGTTGTACGGCAGGACGAGGTTGAAGGCGACGACGATGATGCTGGGCAGCGGGAAGTAGAAGGTGAGGGCCGGATAGCCGCCGTACCAGTCGGGGCTCCAGCCCGTGAGCCGCCCGTGCGGCAGGAGGTGGTCGCGAAGGAACGCCGGCATGGCGACGTGGGCACCGGTGTCCCCGCCCGACGTCGTCGTGTTGAGCAGCAGCAGGGACGGGTGCAGCTGCCAGAGGACGAAGGCCACGGCGCCGCCGACGGCGACGAAGGCTCCCAGGGCTGCGGCGGAGGGGCGACGCATCTTCGCCCCATGTTGCCCGACGAGCCCCCGGGGCACTGTACGGGGGGGCGGTCGATTGCCCGTGCGGGGAGTGGACCCCCCCCTAGCGGGAGAGCGCCAGGACGAGCACAGTGACCAAGTTGAAGGTGGCGTGGGCGACGATGCCCGGTCCCAGGCGACGCCACCGCTCGGCCAGCACGCCGAGGACCACGCCGAAGGCGGTGAGGCCCAGGAGCTGCAGGACCTCCAGATGGGCAAGGCCGAAGGCCACGGCCGAGATGAGCACGGCGACCGTCGGGCAGGCGCGACGCCCGAGCGACGCCAGGGCCTTGGTCTTCTCGAGGGATCGAAGCAGCAGACCTCGGAAGAACAGCTCCTCGGCCACCGGGGCGCCGATGACGACGAAGATCCCGAGCACCACCAGGCCGGCGCCGTTCGCACCGCCGGTGAGGTGCTGAGCGGGCTGGCCGAGCTGCTGGTCCAGGTGGGGCACCAGCACCCGCACCGGGATGTACAGCACCGGTAACAGGATCAGCTGGGAGCCCAACCCGACCCCCACGCCGATGGGCACGTCAGGCCAGACCTTGAGCCGGAGCCCGAAGTCGATCGCCAGCCGTTTGGCGCCCTTCATGCGGCTGGCGAGCACAGGGGCCCCGGCCAGCCCCACCCAGAGGCCCACCAACGAGAACACGGTGGCACCAACGCTCGAGGTCGACGAGCTCGTCGTCCGCTCGCCCGTCGCCCCGACCCAGATCAGCACGGCCAGGCTGGAGGCGATCACGCCGACGACGAAGCCGAGTATCGCGTCGCCCAGCCCCCATCGACCCTGCACCGGGGGCGCCGGCCGCCCGGTCGCGTCCGGAGGTGGGGACGACTGGCCGACCCATCCGACCGGCGGAGGCGGCCGTCCGTCGGGCGGCCGCTGACCCGGCGGGCGTTGACCCGGCGGGCCCCAGGGCTCTGGTCCTGTCACACCCTGGCCGGGTCCCTCACCCCGACCGACGCTCACCCTCGGGACGCGGCGGAATGCCTGCGTCGGCCGCGGCGAGGAGACACGTCCATGCCCCATGACGTTACCGGCGGGACGCGGTGTCTGTGCTTCCCGGGCGTCGGTATCCCGCCCGGGCCTCTAGCATGGTGGCCATGAGTCGCCAACCTCCGGATCCCCGGCCGGAACGTCCTTCGGGTCGTCCGGGTCGCCCCGGTGCAGGCGGGTCCGGCGGACCCGATCAGAGCTGGCGCTGGGCGGTCATCGTCCTGCTCGGCCTGGTGGTGGCGGCCCTGGTCATCCCGCCATTCTTCTCCCACAGCCCGAGCCAGCAGCTGAGCTACACGCAGTACATCTCTGACGTCAACGCCAGCCAGGTCTCCACGGCCACGATCGACAACAGCAACGGCCACATCTCCGGCAAGCTGACAAACGGTTCGGACTACACGGTCAACGGCCCCCAGCCGCCCATCCAGAACGACGTCACGACGATGCGGACGAAGGGGGTGAAACTGAGCTTCAACACTCCGCAGCAGAGCATCTTCTCCTCTGTGCTCATCTACCTCCTTCCCGTGGTGCTCATCATCGCGTTCTTCATATGGATGAACCGGCGCGCCCAGGGGCAGATGTCGGGGATCATGTCCATCGGCCGATCAAAGGCGAAGCTGTACACGACCGAGCGCCCGCGGACCACCTTTGGTGACGTCGCGGGGTACACCGGCGTCAAGCAGGAGATCAGCGAGGTCGTCGACTTTCTGAAGAAGCCGGCCCGGTTCAAGGACATCGGCGCCCGAATACCCAAGGGCGTGCTGCTGGTCGGGCCGCCCGGCACCGGCAAGACCCTGCTGGCACGGGCCGTCGCCGGCGAGGCGGGGGTCCCGTTCATGTCGGTGAGCGGCTCGGACTTCATGGAGATGTTCGTGGGGGTCGGCGCCAGCCGGGTCAGGGATCTCTTCCAGACGGCACGCAAGCAGGCGCCGGCCATCGTCTTCGTCGACGAGATCGACTCGATCGGCCGCAAGCGGGGCGCCGGCCTCGGCGGCGGCCACGACGAGCGCGAGCAGACGCTCAACCAGATGCTCAACGAGATGGACGGCTTCGACACGACCGAGGGCATCGTGATGATGGCCGCCACCAACCGGCCCGACATCCTCGACCCCGCCCTGCTCCGCCCCGGCCGCTTCGACCGCCAGATCGTCGTCCCCCTTCCGGACCTCGACGAGCGCCTCCCGATCCTCAAGGTCCATTGCAAGGACAAGCGCCTGACACCCGACGTCGACCTGGAGCTCGTGGCTCGTGGCACCCCCGGCATGAGCGGCGCCGACCTGGCCAACCTGGTCAACGAGGCCGCGCTCCATGCCGTGCGGCGGGGTAGCGACGCCGTTGCCATGCAGGACTTCGAGTCGGCTCGAGACCGCGTCATGATGGGCCAGCGCCGCGATTCGCTGGTGCTCACCGACAACGAGAAGGAGCGCGTCGCCTACCACGAGGGTGGCCACGCCGTGCTGGCCTACGCCCTGACCCACGCCGATCCGGTGCACAAGGTCACGATCCTTCCGACCGGGATGGCCCTCGGCGTCACCCAGCAGCTCCCCATGGAGGAGCGACACATCTACCCTCGGGAGTACATCGAGGACTCGCTGGCCGTGCGAATGGGGGGCAGGGTCGCCGAGCTGCTCATCTACGGCGGTCTGTCCACCGGCGCCAACAACGACCTGGTCGGCAACACCGAGCTGGCCCGGAAGATGGTCCGCGAATGGGGGATGAGCGATCGGGTCGGCCCCATGGCCTGGGGGTCCCAAGGGATGGTCTTCCTCGGTGAGGACCTGATGCACTCCAGGGACTACTCGGAGGACACGAGCCGGGTCATCGACGAAGAGGTGAAGCGCATCCTCCGCGAGCAGGAGGAGCGGGCGACCCAGTTCCTGACCCGCCACAAGGAGGGTCTCAAGCTGGTGGCGGCGTCGCTGCTCCAGAAGGAGACGATCGACGGGCAGGAGGTGGCCCAGCTTGTCGACCGTGCGTATGGTCGCCCCGTCCATGGTGACGGCTCGTCGGCGAGCGTGCCCCACTTCACCTCTTCGGCCGACGGCGGACCGCCACCGAACGGGCGCCCTGAGCTGCGCCCGCGTCCTAGCCCTCCCGGCGATCCCACCCCCACCGGCGCGCCGGACGACGGTGCTGCCCCAGAGGGGCTGGCCGACAATGCCGGCCCGGATGGCCGACCTGGCAACGGGGACGGCGACGGGGCACCCCTGACCGCCGAGTGGCCGGGCGAGCGGGGCCGGTAGCGCCCGCTCGGTCACGAACGGGATCGGTCGACACGTGGATCCGCTGGTCCGGCTGGCACGGGACGCCGCCTACGTCGCCGTCGGGTTCGGGGTGCTGGGATTGCAGCGAGCCCAGGTGCGGCGCCGGGAGCTCCGCAAGCGGCTGGAGGGCCTCGCCTCCCAGCTAGCCGCGGGCGGCGCGCCAGTGGTCGACCACCGCCCGGAGCGTGGCGTCGAGGGGGATCTCGGGTCGCCAGCCGGTGGCCGATCGCAGGAGGGTTGAGTCTCCTCGCAGGACGGGCACGTCGGCGGGACGCTCGAGCGCCGGGTCCACCAGGAGCTCGAGGTCCGAGCCGGCGATCGCCAGCAGACGGTGGGCGACCTCCTCGATGGCCACGTCGTCCCCGGAGCACACGTTGTAGACCCCGCCGGCCTCGCCCCCGAGGATGAGCAACCGGTAAGCCCGGACCACGTCCCGTACATCGGTGAAGTCGCGCCGCGGCCGCAGGTTGCCGACGGACAGGTGCTTCCCGCCCACGCGTTCGGCCTCCACGATCCGCTTGGCCAGGGCGGAGACGGCGAAGGCGGGCGCTTGCCCCGGACCGACGTGGTTGAAGGCGCGGGCCCGAATCACGGGGAGCCCGTGGCCCAGATGGGCCTGCACCCCGAGGAACTCGGCGGCGACCTTGCTCGCCGCGTAGGGCGAGACGGGCAGCAGCGGCGAGCGCTCGGTCAGCGGCAGGTGCTCGGGCTTCACCGCCCCGTAGACCTCGGCGGAGCTCGTCAGCAGCACCCGCGGCGGGGAGGGACAGCCGCGGACCGCCTCCAGCAGATTGAGCGTCCCCTCGGCGTTGACCCGGAAGACCTCCCTCGGGTCGTCCCATGACTGGCCCACATGGGTGAACGCGGCCAGGTGGTAGACGGCGTCGGGGGCCGCGTCGACCAGGGCACGGCGGAGCCCCTCAGCGTCGGCGATGTCGAGCCCCGGGCCGGCGACGTCGACGTCGTCCCCCGCCTCGCGGAGGTGAGCCTGGAGCCAGGTCCCGACGAAACCCTGCCCGCCCGTGACGAACACTCGCACGGCGGCTCACGCTAGTCGGGCTCTCTGGGGCCCTTTCCGGACGCGATCGCCGCTCGATAGGCGTCCAGGTGGCCGGCGGCGCTGGCCTCCCAGTTGTGCCGGGCGGCCACGGCCAGCCCCCGCGTCCGCCGGGTGGGCAACCCGTCGTCGCGGCGCACGAGGAGATCGAGGGCACCGGCCAGCCCGTCCACGTCGCCCGGGGTGACCAGGACCGCGGCCCCCTGGACCACCTCCTGCATGGCGGAGCCGGTGGTCGTGACCAGCGGGGCGCCGCATGCCAGCGCCTCCAGCGCCGGAAGCCCGAAGCCCTCCTCCAGAGACGGATAGGCGACGGCGGCTGCCTGCCGCAGCAGGGCGGCGACGTCGGCGTCGGCGACGTAGCCGGCGCGCACGATTCGGTCGGGGTCGCGGGACTCGGCGACCGCGCGGTCGACTGCCACGGCCCCCCAGCCGGCTCCGCCGGCCAGGACGAGGCTGAGCCCCGGGTGGGCCCCGCACATTCGGTCGAAGGCGCGCACCAGTGTCGGCACGTCCTTGCGGGGCTCGAGTGTTCCGACGAAGGCCACGTAGGCGCCGGTGATCCCAAGGCCGGTCAGAGCCGCCCTGTCGGCACCAGGCTGGGGCTCGTCGGGGCGGAAGCGCTCGTGATCGACGCCATGCGGCACGACGAACACCGGTCCCGACGGGGGGCTGATCTCCGCCAGGCGCTCAGCGGTGCGGGCGCTCACGCACACCAACGCCTCGGCGTGGCGGGCCGCCACCCGGATGGCCCGGCGGAAGAACGGGACCCGCGTGCGACGATGCCACTCGGGATGGTCGAAGAACGTCAGGTCGTGAATGGTCACGACGCGCGGCATCGACGACGCCTCCGGCATCGTGTAGTGGGGGCCGTGGTGGACATCGACGGGGAGCCGGCGCAAACGCATCGGCAGCCGGGTCTGCTCCCAGGCCAGGCGCAGCGGCCGGGCGGCGGGTGCCACCGCCTCCACGGCAGCATGCGGTGCCAGGTCCCGCCAACGCTCGGCGTCCTCCGACCTCGATACCAGCGTCAGCTCGACGTCGCGTCGATCGGCCAGGGCGGCGGCCAACCCGAGCGTGTACCGGCCTGCTCCCGCCGGCTCGGCCGGCACGGCGCTGACGTCGAGGCTGAGCCGCACGGTATCGGTCACCGCAGCTGCTCCCACAGCGCCACGTGGCGGCGGGCAGTGGACTCCCAGGTGAGCTTCTCGGCGCGCCTTCGCCCGCCGGCGACGAGCCGCTCTCGGTCGGCGCCGTCGAGCGAGGCGCATACCAGCGCGTCGGCGATGGCTTCGACGCTCAGGGGATCAACCTCGAGGGCCGCGCCCTGGGTGCTGGGCATGGGGCTGGCGACGACCGGGGCGCCGGCGGCCATCGCCTCGAGGGCGGGCAGGCCGTAGCCCTCGTGGAGCGGCACGTAGGCCAGGCAGCGACACCGGGCGTAGAGGCCGGCGAGGACGGCCGCCGGTACCTCGCCCGCGAGCACCACACCGGGGCGAGGGCGTAGGGCGTCCCCCCATCCCTGGGGCCCGACGACCACCAGCGGCCAGGGCTGAGGCAGGCGGGACCGGGCCTGGTCGTAGGCGTCGGACAGACGGTCGAGGTTCTTTCTGGGCTCGTTGGTGCCCACGCTCAGAAGGTATGGCGTGTCGACGCCGACGCGGCTCAGGAGGTCGCGGGTGCCGTCGAGATCGGCCGGAGGCAGGTGGTCAGCGCCTTCCTCGAACACCGCCACCCGCTCGGAGGGCGCCCCGGCGTCCTGCAGCGCCGCCGCCGTCTCCGGTGAGGGCGCGAGCAGGAGCCGGGCTCGTCGCAGGGTCCGTCGCAGCGCAGCCTCGTGCCAGCGCCGGCCCCGCGGGGGGAACGCCTCGGGCACCTGTCGCCAGGCCAGGTCGTGGACGGTCGCCACCGCCGGCGCCCGGCTCCGGGGGACGGCGGTCGAGACGGCGTGCAGCACGTCGAAGCCGTCCGGCGCGCCCAACACCCCGAGGTCCCAGGCCCGCGTCAGCAGCGGGCCCGGCAGCGACGAGGCCAGGACCGGCATCCCGAGCGAGGCCAGTGGATCCTCACCCGCTCCGGGCCGGCTGGCCAGGAGGGCGATGTCGGGAGCGGGGTTCATGCGCCCCAGACCCTGGAGCAGGCCGCGGGCGTACGTGCCGATGCCACCGGGGGCCCTCCGGCGCAGCTGCTCGACGACGATCAGCACCCTCACGGGATCTCAGCTCGCGCTGGCCGACGCGGCGCGGTAGAGCGCGGCGAGGCCGGCCGCGCACTCCTTCCAGCTGAAGGCCCTGATCCGCTGTCGCCCCCTGGCCACCAGGTCGGCCCTCGCCCCGTCGTCGACCAGCAGCCGATCGATGACGGCCGCCAGGGCGTCGGCGTCACCCGGCTCCACCAGCTCGGCCCCGTCACCCACCACCTCGGGCAGCGCCCCGGCCGTGGTGGTCACGACGGGAACGCCGGCCACCATGGCCTCGAGTGGCGGGAACCCGAAGCCCTCGTACACCGACGGGAACGCGAACAGCGTCGCCCCACGGAGCAGGCGGGCGCGGTGGGTGTCGCTCACGTAGCCAAGTCGCAGCACCCGGTCCCGCCAGGGCGAGGCGGCCACGGCCCCCTCGAAGCGCTCCATGCCCCAGCCCGCGCGCCCGGCCACCACCAGGTACAGGTCGCGGCGACGACCGGCCACCTGGTCGAAGGCCTGCACCAGGGTGGCGACGTCCTTCCTCGGCTCGATCGTTCCCAGGGCGAGCACGTACGGCCCGTCGGGAACCGGGCCGGAGCCGGCGCCCTCGGCAAGGCTGGCGTCGCAGCTGTCGACGGGGGGGACACCGTGGTGGACAGCGCGGACCCGCTCGGGGGCCGCGCCCAGGAGCTCGATCACCTCTTCCCGCACGAACGCCGACGGGGTGTGCACCCACGCTCCCTCTTGGATGGCTCGGCGCACGAGCGGCGGGAAGGTCTGCGTGTAGTCGTCGCACATCTCGGGGAAGCGCACCGTGGTGAGGTCGTGCACGGTGACCACCCGGGCCGCTCGCCGAGACGGCGGGACGATGAAGTTCGTGCCGTGGACCACGTCGACACCGCCTGTGAACCACTCGATCGGCGGAAGCGATGTCAATCGCCAGGCGCGGTGGACCGGCCTGGCGGGCATGGGCCGGTCGACCACCGCCACCCCCGGGGGGAGATGCTCGACGATCCGCCCCCGACGTCGCCAGCTGACCGCGAAGGCCCGTACGCACAAGTTCTCGACCTCGGCCAGGGCGGGCAGGGCGCCCGTGCAGAAGGCGCCGACACCCGCTTTCGCCCCCAGCAGAGGCGTGGCATCGAAGGCCACGTCAAGGCCCGGCGGACGCGTCGCGCCCGAGCTTCGCATGACCGGAGCCTCCCACAAGGTTCTGGCCGGGTTTAGCCTGAAAGGCGTGATCGCTGCCCTGGCCGGAGGCGTGGGCGCCGCCCGCCTGCTGGGGGGCATGACCCGCGTGGTCCCCGAACGCGACATCACCGTCGTGATCAACACGGGTGACGACACGGTCCTGCACGGCCTGCACGTGAGCCCGGACCTCGACACCGTCACCTACAGCCTGGCCGGCGTCGTCAACCCGGAGACGGGCTGGGGACTGGCGGGCGAGACGTGGGCGGCCATGGACGCGCTCGAGCGCTACGGCGGCGCCACCTGGTTCCGGCTCGGAGACCGCGACCTGGCGACCCATCTCTACCGCACGCAACGGCTGCACGACGGCGCGCCGCTGTCGACCATCACCTCCGAGGTCGCCACCAGCTGGGGCGTCGGGCCCAGCCTCCTTCCGATGTCCGACGACCCGGTGCGGACCCGCGTCACGCTCGCCGGCAACGGCGGGGGCGAGCCCGGAGGCCGGCCCGAGGAGACAGAGGTGGAGTTCCAGGACTACTTCGTGCGCCGACGGCACGCCGTGGAGGTACAGGCCGTGCGCTTCGAGGGCGCCGAGTCGGCCCGCCCGGCGCCCGGCGTGCTCGAGGCCATCGAGGGGGCGACCACGGTCGTCGTGTGCCCGTCCAATCCCATCGTCTCCATCGGGCCGATCCTGGCCGTGCCCGGAGTCGAGGAGACCATCGCCCGCCGTCGGGCCGACACGGTGGCGGTGTCGCCCATCGTGGCCGGCGCCGCCCTCAAGGGCCCCGCTGACCGGCTGCTCACCGAGCTCGGCCACGAGGCCTCGGTGGTCGGCGTGGCCCGGCTCTACGCTCGCCTGGCGTCCATCCTGGTCGTGGACGAGGCGGACGCCGCCCTCGCCGACCGGGTCGAGGCCGAGGGGCTGCGGTGCGTCGTGGCCCCGGCGGTGATGAGCACGCCCGAGCGGGCCGCCGCCCTGGCCAAGGTGGTACTGGCCGCGGGCGGCAGACGGTCGTGAGCCTGGAGGTCCTGCCCGTCGCCGGCCTGCCCGAGGTCGGCGACGGCGACGTGCTGGCCGACCTCATCGCCGAGCGGATCGACCTCGCCGACGGCGACGTCGTGGTCGTCACCCAGAAGATCGTGTCCAAGGCCGAAGGGCGACTGGTACCCGTTGACCCCGACGATCCCCGATCGGTACGGGAGCTGGTCGAGAGCGAGGCCACGCGAGTCCTGCGCCGCCGGCAGGACCTGATCATGACCGAGACCCGCCACGGGTTCGTGTGCGCCAACTCCGGCGTCGACCTCTCGAACGTCGAGATGGGTCGCGCCGCGCTCCTACCCGTCGACCCCGACCGCTCGGCGCGCCGCATACGCGACGGCTTGCGGGCCCGGAAGGGCGTCACTGTAGGGGTCGTCGTGTCGGACACCTTCGGACGGACGTGGCGCCGTGGAAGCACGGACGTCGCCATCGGGGTGGCCGGCGTCGCCGCCGTGGTGGACCTCCGCGGCACCCGGGACTCGCGGGGCCGGGTCCTCGTGGGAACCGAGATCTGCGTAGCGGACGAGCTGGCGGGAGCGGCCGAGCTGGTGATGGGCAAGGCAAGAGGTGTGCCGGTGGCCGTGGTGCGCGGGGTCGATCCGACCTGGCTGCGCGAGTCGTCGGTGACGGCGGAGGTGGTGCGGCCCTACCGGGAGGATCTGTTCCGCTGACCGGATCCGCGCCCGCCCTTGGCCGGTCGGCGTCGGCCGCCGCCGCCAGCGCCGGGCGACGTCGCCGCCAGCACGGCAGCCGTTCCCTCCGCCAGGCTCGTCCATGGCTTCCAGCCCAGGTGGATGGCCGCCCGCCCGGGGTCGAGGGCGGAGCGCTGGAGCTCTCCCGGCCTGGCGGGCGCGTGGACGGGCCGTTGCGAGCTGCCCGCCTCGCTGGCCATCGTCTCGTACAGCCGGAGGACTGACGTCTCGGTGCCGGTTCCCACGTTGATGAGCAGGCCGCCACCCCGCTGGCCTGCGCGGGCCATGGCGTCGACGACGTCGTCCACGAAGACGAAGTCCCGCGTCTGGGAGCCGTCACCGAAGATCGTGCAGCGCTCGCCGGCGACGAGGTGACCGGCGAAGATGGCGACCACGCCCGCCTCGCCGTGGGGATCCTGACGGGGCCCGTAGACGTTCGCGAGGGCCAGCGCGCAGAACTCGATGTTGTGCAGCTCCCGATAGGCCTTGAGGTAGTCGACCACGGCCATCTTGCTGACCCCGTACGGGGACATCGGGATCTGCGGAAGCGACTCCCGCGCCGGTAGGTCGGATGGACGGACGTCGCCGTAGAGGGTGCCGCCGCTGGCGGCGAAGACGATCTTCGACACCCCCGCCCGCCTCGCTCCTTCGAGGACCCGCAGGCTGCCGAGGATGTTGATGTCGGCGTCGAGCACGGGGTCGTTGACCGACACCCGCACGTCAGCCTGGGCGGCCAGATGGAAGACCACCTCTGGCGGCCGCCGGGCCATGAGATCGACCAGCTGGGGCGAGCGGATGTCGAGGTGGTGGAAGGTCATGTCGTTCGTCGACCCGGAGCGGGCGTCGGCCAGGTTCGTCAGCGAGCCGCTCGACAGGTCGTCGACCACGTCCACGGCGTGACCCTCGGCGAGGAGGCGGTCGACGAGGGTCGAGCCGATGAACCCGGCACCGCCGGTGACCATGACCCTCACGCTGGCACCCGATCGCCGTCGACCCGGGCGCCGGGATCGAGGATCGCTCCGGCACCCACCACCGACAGCCCGCGGACGACCGCGCCCTCGCCTACCACCGCCGCCGGCCCGACCACGGACGCGTCCACCGTCGCCCCGGCCGCCACGCAGGCGCCCGGCAGCAGGACCGAGCCGATCACCGATGCGCCGCCATCAACCCGGGCGCCGGCTCCGACCACGGAGTCCTCGACCGTCGCCCCGCT
Organism: Acidimicrobiales bacterium; assembly: GCA_036270875.1. Taxonomy (NCBI): domain Bacteria; kingdom Bacillati; phylum Actinomycetota; class Acidimicrobiia; order Acidimicrobiales; species Acidimicrobiales bacterium. The sequence goes on along the minus strand of DATBBR010000074.1, from coordinate 58,610 downwards.
CGCCACACGGGCGCCGTCGCCGATCAGCGAGTCGGCCCGCACCTGACCGTCGATCACCGGCGTACCCAGCACCCACACGCCGGGCGATGTCTCCCGGGCGCCAGGCGACGGTGGGCCGGGGCGGGCACCGGACAGCAGGTCGCGGTGGGCCTGGAGGTACTTGGCGGGCGTACCGGCGTCGACCCAGTAGGCGTCCGAGGCAAGTGCGAACAGTCGCCCGCCCTCCACCATCGCCGGAAACGTCTCCCGCTCGATCGACACGCGCCGCTCGCGGTCGATCAGGTCGAGAACCGAGGGCTCGAGGACGTAGGTGCCGGCGTTGATCAGATTGGTCGGAGCCCTGCCGGGCTCGGGCTTCTCGATGAAGGCGAGCACCCGACCGTCGGCGTCGGTCGGCACCACGCCGAAGGCGGACGGGTCCTCAACGGGCGTCAGGCTGATCGACGCCTCGGCCCCTCGCTTGCGGTGGAAGCGGATCAGCCCGCCCACGTCGATATCGGTGAGGACGTCGCCGTTCACGACGAGGAAGGTTTCGTCGATGCCGCCATGGGCCGCGGCGAAGGCGATGGCGCCGGCGGTGTCCAGCGGCGCGGGCTCGACGGCGTAGCCGAGCCGGACCCCGCTGGCCCGCCCCTCAGGAAAGGCGGTGAAGAAGGCATGCGGCCGATAGCCGAGCGACAACACCGCCTCCTCCACACCGTGGGCGGCCAGGTGGGAGAGGACGCGCTCGATCATCGTCTGCTCAACGACCGGGAGCAGCTGCTTGGGGATGGTGTTGGTGAGCGGCCGCAGGCGCGTCCCCTCGCCCCCGACCAGCACGACGGCTCTCACGGGTTGCGACCCTACCGCGGGGGTCGGGGCCTGCCCGCGGCGCGCTGGGCAGCCGCGGCGCTGGCCCGCAATGCCAGTCCCACGGCGACCACGGGCAGCAGGAACCGGCGCCAGCCCGACGTCGTGCGCCACGCGAATCGCAGCAGCGATCGATGATGCTCGACGATCATCCGGTACGGGTGCAGATCGGTCGAGACTCCCTGGACATGGAGGACACACGCTGACGGCTCGTAGGCAACCCCCCACCCGGCGCGCCGGAGACGCCAGCAGAGATCGACGTCCTCCAGGTACATGAAGTAGGAGACGTCGAAGCCGCCCAGGTCCTCGAGCGCCCGGCGCCGGGCGAGGAAGCACGACCCCGACACCCAGTCGACGCCCCGTCTGCCGCGGTGGTCCCAGTCCAGCATCTTGTAGCTCCGACTGAACCGGTTCCGGGGGGCCACCAAGCCCAGGAAGCCGTGGCCGATGGCGTCGACCAGGGACGGGAACGTGCGCGCCGAGGGGTACAGCGTCTCGTCGGGATTGATCAGCCGAGGTCCGACCAGCGCCAGACGAGGGTCGGCGTCGAGGGCGGCCATGATGGCGGCCATGGTGCCGGGGTGCACGACGACGTCGGCGTTGCACACGAGCACCAGCTCGCGATGGCCCTGCGCCAGCCCCCGGTTGGCGCCGCCGCCGTAGCCGAGGTTGGCGCCGGTCTCGACGAGCCTGGCGCCGGGATCGGCTGCAGTCAGGGCGGAGCCCGATCCGTCCGCGGAGCCGTTGTCGACGACGACGACGTCGGCGACGCCGTCGGCCCGCAGGCTCCGCACGCACGCGAGCAGCTCGTCGCGGGCGTTGTAGTTCACGACCACCGCGTCGACCCGCCGGGCGACCTCGGGCGAGGGCTCCTTGCGAGGTCGCTCCGCGCCGGGTTGGCTCACCGATCGGGCCGCAGGCGATAGCGGGCGAGCGTCCACAGGGCGCCCATCCCGTCCCGCCAGGTGAACTTGGTGCCTTCGCTGGAGTCCCGGCCTGCATACGAGATGGGGACCTCGTAGATGCGGTGCCCCCTGCGCAGGACTTTGGCCGTGATCTCGGGCTCGAAGTCGAAGCGGTCCGACTCGATGGTGATGCCGTCGAGGACCCGGCGGTCGAAGAGCTTGTAGCCCGTCTCCATGTCCGAGAGCGTCGTGGCGTAGGCCAGGCTCGTCATGAGCGACAGCAGCCGGTTGCCCAGCCAGCTGCCGAGGGGCATGCTCTTGCGCTCGCCGGTGAAGCGGCTGCCGTAGACGACCAGGGCCTTCCCCTTGAGGATGGGATCCAACAGCCGTGGCCAGTCGTCGGGGTCGTACTCTGCGTCCGCGTCCTGGATGACCACCAGGTCGCCCCTCGCGTAGGCGAGGGCCGTTCGGATCGCTGCTCCCTTGCCGCGGTTCGACTCATGGGTGAGCACCCGCAGCGTCGAGTCCTCGAGTGCCGCGAGGATCTTGTCGCTGCCGTCGGTCGACCCGTCGTCGACGACGATGACCTCGAGGTCCAGCGGGAGGTCGACGGCGCGCACCCGACGAACGACCTCGGCCACTGTGTTGCGCTCGTTGAACATCGGGATCACGACCGACAGCCTCTGGTAGCGCGTCTCGTCCTCATCGGCCACGGCGGCTCACCCCGGGCTCGAAGTACGACAGCGTGCGGGCCAACCCCTCGCGGATCGGGACGCGGGGCTCCCATCCCAGCACCGACCGGGCCAGGCTGATGTCGGGACGGCGCTGGGTGGGGTCGTCCACCGGAAGAGGCTCGTGGACGATCTCCGACGACGAGCCCGTGAGCTCGACGACCATCTCCGCCAATCCGGACACGGTGAGCTCCGTCGGGTTGCCGATGTTCACCGGGCCCACGTGGTCCGACTCCAGCAGGGCGAGTATCCCGGCCACCTCGTCGTCGACGTGGCAGAAGCTCCGAGTCTGGGTGCCGTCGCCGTAGATAGTCAGCGGCTTGCCCTGCAGGGCCTGGACGAGGAAGTTGGACACCACCCGACCGTCGGACGGCCGCATCCTGGGGCCGTAGGTGTTGAAGATGCGGACGATGCGGACGTCGACTCCGTGGGCGCGGTGGTAGGCCATGGTGATGGCCTCGGCGAACCGCTTGGCCTCGTCATAGACGCCGCGGGGACCGATGGGGTTCACGTGACCCCAGTAGTCCTCGGTCTGGGGATGGACCTCGGGGTCTCCGTAGACCTCGCTGGTGGAGGCGAGGAGGAACCGGGCGTCCTTGGCCTTGGCCAGCCCCAGACAGTTGTGGGTGCCCAGGCTGCCGACCTTGAGGGTCTGGATGGGCAGCTCCAGGTAGTCGCGAGGCGAGGCGGGACTGGCGAAGTGGAGGATGGCGTCCACGGGGCCCTCGACCGACAGGGGCCTGCTCACGTCTTGGTCGACGAACCTGAAGTCGCCCCGGCCCATCAGGTGCTCGACGTTGGCGGTCGACCCGGTGACGCAGTTGTCGATGCAGATCACCTCGTGGCCGCGCTCCACCAACCGATCACACAGGTGGGAGCCGAGGAAGCCGGCCCCGCCCGTGACGACGACCCGGCCCTGTCCGGCCGGCCAACTGTGCATCCGATCGGTCACTGGCGCCCGATCCCCTGGTAGGCGAAGCCGGCCCGACGCAGGGCAGCGGAGTCCAACAGGTTGCGGGCGTCGACGACCGATGCCCGCGCCATCAGGTCGCGCACCTTGCGGAAGTCCAGCCAGCGGAACTCGTCCCACTCGGTCAGCACGGCCAGCACCTCGGCACCCTCGCACGCCGCGTACGGGTCGTCGCAGACGTCGATGCGACCGGGGGGGCCAAGGAGACCGCGCACCGTCGGGTCGTAAGCCCGGATGCGCGCCCCGTGGTCGGCCAGACGGTCGATGACGTGGAGGGCCGGGGAGTCGCGCTGGTCGTCGGTCCGCGCCTTGAAGGTGAGCCCCCAGGCCGCCACCGTCACGCCGTCGACCGATCCGCCCGCCTGGGCCATGACCTTGGCCACGACCCTGGCGTGCTGCTCCTCGTTCACGGCGATGACGCCTCGAAGCAGCCCGAAGTCGTAGCCGGCGTCCTCCCCGATGCGCACCAGCGCGCGGGTGTCCTTCGGGAAGCAGCTACCGCCGAACCCCGGCCCCGGACGCAGGAACTCGAAACCGATGCGCCGGTCGTAGCCCATGCCCAGGACCACCTCGCGTACGTCGGCGCCCACAGCCTCGCAGAGGTTGGCCACCGCGTTGATGAAGCTGACCTTGGTGGCGAGAAAGGCGTTCGACGCGTACTTGATCGTCTCCGCCGATGAGGGATCGGTGACGATCAGGGGCGCCTTGATCGCCTTGTACAGCGACGCCACCCGGATGGCGGCGGCCTGGTCGTCGCTGCCAATGACGATCCTGTCGGGGTGGAAGCAGTCGTGCACGGCCGAGCCCTCGCGCAGGAACTCCGGGTTGGACACCACCGAGACGTCACTTCGCCCGAGGGCCCGCTCGACGACCCTGGTCGAGCCGACCGGCACGGTCGACTTGTTGACGACGACCGCCTCGGCCGCCAGCACGGGCCCGATCTCGTTGGCGGCGGCCTCGATGTAGGCCATGTCGGCCGAGCCGTCCTCCCGCTGGGGCGTCGGCACGCACAGGAAGACGAACTCCCGGTCGGCGGCGGCCGCCGCCGCCCCCAACACGAAGGACAGCCGCCCACCGTCGAGGCCCTCTCTCACGAGATCGTCGAGGCCGTCCTCGACGATCGGGACCTCGCCCCGGCGGAGCTGCTCGATCTTGTCCGGGACGACGTCGGCACAGGTCACCTCGTGGCCGAGGCGGGCGAGAAAGGCGCCGGTGGTGAGACCCACGTAGCCCGTGCCCACGATGGTGATCGAGCTCATCCGGTGATCTCCTTGACCAGCCGATGGAGCGGCTCCTGCCACTCCGGAAGCAGGGGGAGGCCCGACAGGCGCAGGGCGGCGTTGTCCAGCACCGAGTTGGCCGGCCTGGGCGCCGGCCGGCGGGGGCGAAGGGCGTCGGTCGTCACCGCCTCGACCCGATCGGGATCGAGCCCGGCCGCGGCCATGATGGCCCGGGCGAAGCCGAACCACGTGGTGGGTCCCTGGTTGGTCACGTGGAAAATTCCGGGCCGGCGGCTCAGGGCGAGCGCGCGCACCACGTGAGCCAGGTCCGAGGTGAACGTCGGGCACCCGAGCTGGTCGTCCACGAACCGCAGCGGGCCTCCCTCGGCGGCCAGGCGCAGCACGGTGCGCACGATGTTGGTTCCGTGGCGGCCGCAGATCCACGAGGTGCGGACGACGGCGTGTCCGCGGTCGAGCTCGGCCTCGCCCGCCCGCTTGGAGCGGCCGTAGACCGAGAGAGGGTTGGGCTCGTCCCACTCGGTGTACGGCCTCGTGGCCCGACCGTCGAACACGTAGTCGGTGGAGAGGTAGCAGAGATGGGCGCCCACCCGCCGGGCGCCCTCGGCCACGTGGCGGGTGCCCAGGGCGTTGACGGCCATGGCCCGGTCAGGGTCGCCTTCACAGGCGTCCACGGCGGTCCAGGCGGCGGCGTGCACCACCACCTCGGGGCGAAAGGATCCCATGGCCTGGAGCACGGCATCCCGGTCGGTCACGTCGAGCCGGGCCCGGTCGGCGGCCACCACCTCGTGGGCCTTCCCGTCTCCGCTGGCGGCGAACGCGTCCACGAGATCACGACCCAGCTGGCCGCCGGCACCGGTGAGCAGCACCCGGGTCATCACGCCCACGCCGTCTCCTCCACCGGAGCCCGGTCGCGCAGCGGCTCCCACCACGCCCGGTTGGCCGCGTACCACGCCACGGTGTCGGCCAGGCCCTGCTCGAAGGAGGTGAGCGGCTCCCAGCCCAGCCGGGCCCGGATCTTGGAGGAGTCGAGGAGGTAGCGACGGTCGTGGCCGGGACGATCGGGCACGACCTTCTTGAGCGAGGTCGGCTGGCCCAGGGCGGCCAGGATGTGGTCGGCCAGCTCCTCGATGCTGGCCTCCCGGCCCGATCCCACGTGGTAGGTCTCGCCCACCTCGCCCCGCGCGAGCACGGCGTCGATGGCGCGGCAGTGGTCGTCGACGTGCAGCCACTCGCGCCGGTGCAGGGTCGAGGCGTACAGCGGGAGGGGGCTGCCATCGATGGCATTGGTGGCGAACAGCGGGACGACCTTCTCCGGGAACTGGTACGGACCGTAGTTGTTGCAGCAGTTGGTGATCGTGACCGCCAGCCCATAGGTCTCGGCGTAGGCGCGCACGGCGTGATCGGCGCCCGCCTTCGACGCGTTGTACGGGGTTCGGGGCCGGTAGGGGGACTCCTCGGTGAACTGGTCGGTGCTGTCGAGGGCCAGGTCGCCGTAGACCTCGCAGGTCGACACGTGATGGAACCGAGGCAGGCCGGCCCGCCGGCTCGCTTCGAGCAGGGCCTGGGTGCCGAGCACGTTGGTGCGAAAGAACCTGCCCGGGTCGACCACGGCCAGGCTGTTGTGCGACTCGGCTGCGAAGTTGACGACGAGCTCGATGTCATGCTCGGCGAGCACCTGCTCGACCCGGGCCTGGTCGCAGATGTCGCCGTGCACGAAGGAGATGCGCTCCTCCAGGTCGGCCAGGCTGGCCCGGTTTCCCGCGTAGGTCAGCGCGTCGTACACGACCACGCGCTCGTCGGAATGGCTCGCCACGCGGTGGCGAACGAAGTTGGATCCGATGAAGCCGGCTCCACCGGTGATCAGGACGGACATCGGACCGAACACTACGGCGCCCGCCTCCGGTTGGCCTGTTGCGCGGGGGCCGGGACGGGCGGTCCCACCGGGGTCAGCAGGCGCGGGGATCGAACGGCGGCAGCACTGGGGGGGCAGGGGCCGGTGGCGCCGCGGGGGCAGGAGCCGCCGCCTGGGTGATGCCCGAGAAGGAGGTCCCGGTCACCAGGGCGACGTCGGCGCCCTGGAGGGCCGGGTCCTGCTGGATGCTGGCACCCCCGCCGACCCGCCCTTGCAGGAGCTGGGCAGCCTGCTGCTTGCCCGGCGCGTAGAGCACCTCCGAGGTCGCCATGCGCGTGCCGGCGTCATTCCCCGTGCCGGCGACCACGAAGCCAGCCGAGCGCAGCTGACCCGCCGCTTGGGCGGCCTGCCCGGCGGTTCCCGAGCCGTTCAGGACCTGCACCTTGACGCTCGACGGAGCCAGCGCGGGCGGCGCTGGAGTGCTCGACGCAGGAGGCTGGCCCTTGCCGAGGAACTGGTTGACGACCTGGGTGCCCCCCGGCTGCTGCAGGCGGAGCACGTCGGCGCCGCCGATCACTGCGGGGGTGGTGGGCAGGGTGTAAGTGACCAGGTCGTTCGTGCTGAGCGACCGGAACCGCATGGCGAGTCCGAGGATGTCGTTCGTCGACAGCTTGTTGTCGATGGTCACGTCGTGGACGGCCGAGCTGATCAGCGAGTTGGCGGTGATGGGATTGCGGATCCCGGTGGAGAACGCCTTGGCCGTGAGAATGTGGATGAAGGTGTGCTGGCGGCGGATGCGGCTCAGGTCGCCGTTGCCGTCGAAATGCCAAGACCCGTCCGCGAAGTACTGGTAGTCCCGGCTGCGGGCCAGGGACAGGGCCGCCGCCCCGTCGAGGTGCTGGCACCCGGTCTTGGTGATGTTGAGCCCCGAGAAGGCGTCCTTGGCGGGGTCGGGGAAGTTCACGTCGATCCCGCCAACCGCGTTGACCAGGCCCTGGAAGCCGTCGAAGTTCATCGACACGTAGTGGTTGATCGGGACTCCGAGGTCGCTCTGGATGGTCTGGATGAGCTGCTGGGGACCGTTGCCGAAGCTCGAGTTGATGCGGTCTGAGCGGTTCGTGCCCGCGATGGGCACGTACAGGTCGCGGGGGATGGAGAGCACCGACGCCTTCTTCGAGGCGGGGTCGATGTGGAGCACTATGGTGACGTCGCTGCGCTGACCGGCAGTGGCGGCGGAGCCGCCGAAGGCGCTCTGGGCGTTGGGGTCGGTGAGGTTCGCCCGCGAGTCGGAGCCGACGATGAGAATGTTGGTGGTCCCGGTGGCCGCAGTCAGGCCGGGGATGTTGACCGAGCTGATCTCCCCCAGGCGGAGCTTGACGTAGAGATATCCGAGCCCGGTCGCGAGGACGATGGCGGCCACCACGAGGTTGCCGCCGATGAGCACGCGCCGAGGCCACCGGCGAGGACGGATGTGTCGAGGCCGGGTGGCCGGGCGCTCGGGAGCGATCGTGTCGCCTCCGGTGGCCACAGCGAAAAGTAGGGTACCAGCGGCCAGACCGGGCACTGAAGCGCCCCCTCGAAGGGCGAGGCCGAGCTGCGACATCGCTGGTCAGCACGCCGGTCAGGCGACGGGCAACCCCAGGCTGCGCCCGATGACGAGGCGCTGGACCTCGCTCGTGCCCTCGCCGATCTCGAGGATCTTGGCGTCGCGGTAGTAGCGGGCCACGGGCGACTCGTCGAGGAAGCCGGCCCCCCCGAAGATCTGGGTGGCCTCCCTGGTGGCCGCGACCGCCGCCTCGGTGGCGTAGAGCTTGGCCATGGCCGCCGCCTGCTTCACCGGACGCCCGTGGTCTTTGAGCCAGGCCGCCTTGTAGGTGAGGGTTCGGGCGCACTCGACGGCAACGGCCATGTCGGCGATCTTGAAGGCGATGGCCTGATGGCGCCCGATGGGACCGCCGAACGACTCTCGGCCGCGGGCGTGGGCTAGCGACTGCTCGAGGCACGCCTGGGCCAGGCCCACGGCCAGCGCGGCGATGGCGATGCGCCCGCCGTCGAGGATGGCGAGGAACTGGGCCAGGCCCTGGCCTTGTCCCCCGAGCAGGTGGTCTGACGGCACGCGGCAGCCCTCGAGGACCAGGCCGTGGGTGTCGGAGGCGTGCCAGCCCATCTTGCGGTAGGGCGGCTCGACCAAGAGCCCCGGCGTTCCCGCCGGCACGACGATGGCGCTGATCCCCTGGCGTGCCTCCGACTCGGTGCGGGCCGTGACGGTGATCAGCGAGGTGATCGGGGTGCCGGAGTTGGTGATGAAGGCCTTGGCCCCGTCGATGACCCACTCCCCGCTCGAGCTGTCGAAGCGCCCCCTCGTGCGGGTGGCGCCGGCGTCGCTGCCGGCATCCGGCTCGGTCAACCCGAAGGCGGCCAGGGCCCGGCCCGCGCACAGCGGCGGCAGCCAGCGGCGGCGCTGCTCTTCGGTCCCGAAGGCGAAGATCGGGTTGGCCCCGAGGCCGACCCCAGCCGAGAGCGTGATCGCCATCGACGAGTCGATCCGGCCGAGCTCCTCCACGGCGAGGCAGAAGGTCGTGAAGTCGGCCCCCGATCCGCCGTACTCGACGGGGAACGGCAGCCCGAACAGGCCGAGCTCCCCCATGGCCAGCACGGTGTCGACCGGAAAGTGGTGGGTGCGGTCCCACTCCTCGGTGTGCGGAGCGATCTCGGCCTCGGCGAATTCCCGCACGACCTTGCGGAAGGCCTCTTGCTCTTCCGACAGCTCGAAGTCCATCGCCCTAGTTTGCCGGCGGCTTCGCCGCCCCGGGCGGGGACGCCAGCCCCGCCGCCGGCCGTTCAGCGGAGGTGAACCACGTCGCCGACGGTCACAGTCCGCAGGCACACGCCGACGTCCAGCAGCAGGTGTCCCTCGTCGGTCACATCGGCCACGACCCCGGTGAACGTCTCGTCGGCCAGCTCGACGCGCACGGTCCGGCCGACGCTGGTGCACCGGCGCCGGTACTCCGCGGCCTGGCTCAGCTGCCCGGCCCGATCGGCCAGGGCCCGGTAGCGGTGCTCCAGTTCGGTCAGCAGGGCCACGAGCAACCGGGCGCGGTCCACCTCGCAGCCGGCCAGCTGATCCAGGGCGACCGCCTCGCCCGCCAGCCCGCACTCCTCCATCCGCCGCCCCCAGTTGACGTTGAGCCCGAGGCCGACGACCACGGCCCGGGCCCGGGAACCGTCGAGGTGGGTCTCGGCCAGGATGCCGCCCAGCTTGCGGGGCCCGACGACGAGGTCGTTGGGCCACTTGAGGCCGGCCTCGACACCGGCCTCGCCCCGGCAGGCGTCGGCGGCGGCGAGCGCCATGATCGAGGTCAGCAGGTGCAGGCGCTCGAGGGGCAGCTCGGGTCGCAGCAGCACCGAGACGAGCAGTGAGGAGCCGGGCGGGGCCACCCAGGCCCGATCGAGACGACCCCGTCCCGAGTCCTGGTGGTCGGCCACGACGACCGTCCCCTCGGGGGCATCGGCCCGGGCCTGCTCGAGGAGATGGCGGTTGGTCGAGCCGGTCGAGGGTAACCAACGGACATCGCCGAACCGGGTGGAGGCCAGCTGCGATCTGGCGCCACCGTCGAGCATCGAACTAACCATAGGTTGATGGCCCATAGGTTGACGGCGTCGAAAGGTAACCCGTGCTCACCAAGGTCCTGATCGCCAACCGGGGGGAGATCGCCGTCCGGGTCATCCGCACCTGTCGGGAGGTGGGGATCGCCACGGTCGCGGTGTACTCGGAGCTCGACCGTGACGCGCTGCACGTCCGGCTAGCCGACGAGGCCCATGCCCTGGGCGGCAAGACCGCGGCCGAGAGCTACCTGAACACCGAGGCCATTCTCGACGCCGTGGCCAGCAGCGGGGCCGACGGGGTCCATCCCGGCTACGGCTTCTTCTCGGAGAACGCCGACTTCGCGCGGGCCATCGAGGGCCAGGGCGTGACGTTCATCGGACCCCCGCCCGAGGCCATCGAGGTGATGGGCGACAAGATCAGCGCCAGGCGGGCGGCGGAGCAGGCCGGGGTGGCTGGGGTTCCCGGTCAGTCCCACCCCGTCACCGACCTCGACGAGATCGTGGCCTTCGGCGAGGAGGTGGGTTGGCCCGTGGCCCTCAAGGCCGCCTTCGGCGGCGGCGGGCGAGGTATGAAAGTCGTCGAGCGGGCCGAGGACGCCCGGGAGGCGATGGAGTCCGCCCAGCGAGAGGCCCAGGCCTACTTCGGACGGTCGGAGATCTACCTGGAGCGCTACCTGAGCTGGCCCCGTCACGTCGAGATGCAGATCATCGCCGACGCAGGTGGCGAGACGGTGTGGCTCGGCGAGCGGGACTGCTCGTGCCAGCGCCGGCACCAGAAGCTGATCGAGGAGAGCCCGGCGCCGGACTTCCCCGACTTCATCCGCCAGGAGATGGGCGAAGCGGCGGTCAAGGTGGCGCTGGCCTGCGGCTACGTGAACGCCGGCACGGTCGAGTTCCTCTACCAGGACCGGGAGTTCTACTTCTTGGAGATGAACACCCGCCTCCAGGTCGAGCACCCGGTCACCGAGATGGTGACCGGCGTCGACCTCGTCGCCCTCCAGCTGCAGGTGGCCGCGGGCGAGGCGCTCGGCTTCACCCAGCAGCAGGTGCAGCGCCGAGGCCACTCCATCGAGTGCCGCATCAATGCCGAGGACCCCGCCCAGGGGCGCTTCCTCCCCTCGCCGGGAACGATCACCCGGCTGCACCCGGCCGACGGGCCCGGCGTCCGCACCGACGCCGGCTACGGCGACGGCGACACCGTGAGCCAGTACTACGACAACCTCGTCGCCAAGGTCGTGACGTGGGGACCTGATCGGGGCGCGGCTCGGCGGCGGATGATCCGGGCCCTGGAGGAGACCGAGATCGTCGGCGTGGCGACCAACATCCCCGCCCACCTGGCGATCCTGACCCACCCTGACTTCGCTGCGTCCCGCCACTCGACCCGCTGGGTGGAGGAGAGCCTCGACCTGTCCCGGGTGGCGGCCGCGCCCCAGCCGGCGCCGCCCGAGGCGGCCGCCGTCGCCCCGGCGCCCGGGGACACCGCGCCCGGAGACACCGCGCCCGAGGCCGGCGTGGCTGCGCCCGCGGCCGGCTCGGCACCGACCCAGGACAGGGAGGGCCGGGTGCTGCGGGAGGTGGACGCCGAGGTGAACGGCCACCGGTACCAGGTGAAGCTGTGGGTCCCGGAGCTGGCCGGGGCAGTGGCCCCCGCATCCCCAGGCGGCGGGTCGGTGACCCGGGCGGCGCGGTCGACGCCGGCACGCCGGCCGCCGGCCGGGGCGACGGGCGGGGCCGGGACGGGGACAATCACCGTGCCCATGCAGGGCACGATCGTCAAGCTCCTGGTGAAGGAGGGCGACGAGGTCGACGTCGGGCAGGCGGTGTGCGTGCTCGAAGCCATGAAGATGGAGAACAACGTCAACGCGGACCGTGCGGGGACCGTGAGCGAGATCAGGGTGGCCGCCGGCGACGCTGTGGGCCCCGGCGACGTGATCGCCGTGATCGAATAGGGCCCAAGGGAGCGAAAGGGGGGCCGCCATGCCGGCCAGGGGGGAGAACGCAACGTCGGATCGAAAGGGCGCCGCGCAGCGCCAGCTGGACGCCCACCTCCCTGGCCTCGTCGAGCTCAGCCACACCATCCACGGACATCCCGAGTTGGCGTTCGAGGAGGAGCGGGCGGCGGGCTGGGTGGCTGAGTCGCTCGCGTCCGCCGGCTTCGACGTCGAGCGCGGCGCCTGCGACCTACCCACCGCCCTGATCGCCACCGCCGGCCGAGGACCGATGGTCGTGGCCGTGTGCGCGGAGTACGACGCCCTTCCCGGCATCGGCCACGCCTGCGGGCACAACATCATCGCTGCGTCGGCGGTCGGAGCCGGAGTTGCCCTGGCGCCCATCGCTGACGACCTCGGCATCACGCTCAAGGTGATCGGCACGCCGGCCGAGGAGGGCGGTGGGGGCAAGATCTACATGCTCGAGCGGGGCGCCTTTGCAGGCGTCGACGCGGCGATGATGGTCCACCCGGGCCCGGCCGAGCTGATCCAGATGCCGTGCTTGGCCGTGTCGCACTTCGACGTCCGCTACACGGGACGGGAGGCACACGCCTCGGCGTTTCCGGAGGCGGGCATCAACGCCGCTGACGCCCTGACCGTCGCCCAGGTGAGCATCGGGCTGCTGCGTCAGCAGTTCCGGAGCCGCGATCAGGTGCACGGCATCGTGACCAAGGGGGGAGACGCCCCCAACGTCATCCCCGCGCACACGTCGGCCAAGTACTACGTGCGCGCCGAGACCCTCGAGGCGCTGGAGACGCTCGAGGCCAGGGTGCGACGCTGCTTCGAGGGAGGCGCTTTGGCCACGGGGACCGAGGTCGAGTTCGTCCAGCAGAGCCCCCGCTACTCCGAGTTCGTGCCCCACGCCGGCATGCAGGCGCGCTACCGCTCCAACGCCGAGGCCCTGGGCCGCACGTTCCCCGAGGTGCCGAAGGAGGTCATGCTGGCCTCGACCGACATGGCCAACGTGTCACTCGCGGTGCCGTCCATCCACCCGATGCTCGACATCGACTCCCTGCCGGCGGTGAACCACCAGCCCGAGTTCGCCGCCGCCGCCATCACGCCGACCGCCGACCGGGCACTGCACGACGGGGCGCTGGCGATGGCCTGGACCATCGTGGACCTGGCCGGCGACGAGGACCTCAGGGCCGAGCTCGCCAGCTCGGCCAGCTGAGCTCCGCGCTTACTCGGCCGCCTCGGCCAGGGCCTCGGCCAACGCCGGGTGCACCAGAAGGCTCTCGCCGATGTCGGCGACCCGCAGGTGGGCGGTGACGGCGAGGGCGATCACCGAGATCAGCTCGGCCGCACGCTCTCCCACGATCGAGCCTCCCAGCACCACGCCCGTCGCCGGATCGGAGACGATCTTCACGAACCCCCGGGCGTCGCCGTCGATGAGGGCCCGGGCGTTGGCGGCGAAGGGGACCTTGGTCACCCTGATCTTGCGGCCCAGGGCGAAGGCATCGGCCTCGGCCAGGCCCACGTCCGCGATCTCGGGCTCGGTGAAGATGGCGCTGGCCGCCTTGTCGTAGTCCAGGTGGCGGTGTTCACGGGTGTGGAGGCCCATCACGTGCTCCGCCACCTTGCGCCCCTGGGTGGACGCCACCGAGGCCAGCGGCAGCTTGCCCGAGAGGTCGCCGGCAGCGTAGATGTGGCCCACGTTCGACTGGCAGTGCTGGTTCACCGGCACGTAGCCGCCCTCGTCGACGTCGACCCCGGCCGCCTCGAGCCCGAGCCCCTCGGAGTTGGGCACCGGGCCGATGGCGAGCAGCGCGTGCGATCCTTCGACCACGCGGCCGTCGTTGCACTGCACCACCAGGCCGTCATCCTTCAGCTTCACGCCGGTGGCCCGCGCCCCCTTGTAGAGGATGACCCCGGTGCTGAGGAAGTCCGCCTCCAGGGCCGCCGCCACCTCGGGGTCCTTGCCTGGCAGCACCTGCTGGCGGCTCACGATGAGGCTGACCTTGGACCCGAAGGCTCGGAACATGTGGACGAACTCGACGCCGGTGACACCCGAGCCGATGACGACGAGGTGCTCGGGCACCTCGGGCGGCGGATAGGCCTGGCGGGTGATCATGACGCGCCTGCCGTCGACCTCGGCCCAGTCAGGTACCCGTGGGCGGCTGCCGGTCGACAGCAGAATGGCGTCGGCGTCCAACTCCAGGATGCGGCCGTCGGACGTCTCGACGACCACGTCGTGGGGACCTTTGAGGGTCGCGCGGCCCCGGATGACGCGCACCTCCTGGCTGGTGAGCAGCTCGGTCACCGACCGCTCCAGGTAGCCGCTGATGAGCCCGATGCGCTCGGCCAGGGCCGGGAGGTCGAGCGTTGCGCTCGTGCAGGTGAGCCCCAGGGCATGGCCCCGCCGGGTCACGCCGATCACGCCGCCCGTGGCGATCATGGCCTTCGACGGGATGCAGTCCCACAGGTTCGCCGAGCCACCCATGACGTCGCGCTCCACCAGGGTCACCTCTGCCCCGAGGCGGGCGGCGTTGGTCGCGGCCTGCATGCCCGCCGGGCCACCCCCGATGATCACAAAGCGCACCGGCACTCCTCCACCGTACCGGTCGCGACGCCTTCTACCGGGTGGGCTGGTAGACGCCGAACGCCTCGCGGAGCACGTCGCTCACCTCGCCCAGGGTGGCCCGGGCGCGCAGGGCCTCCTTCATGGGCACGAGCAGGTTCTGGGTGCCCCGTGCCGCGGCGGCCACGTCGGCCAGCGCCGCCGCCGCCCTGGGCTGGTCCCGCTCCTCTCGCACCCGACGCACGCGCTCGGCCTGCTGGCGCTGGAGTGCGGGGTCGATCGGGAAGACCTCGACCAGGTCGGGCGACTCCTCGACGTGGCGGTTGACTCCTACGATGACTTTCTCGCCGTCGTCGACGGCCTTGGCGTAGGCGTAGGCCGCCTGCTCGATCTCGTCCTGCATGAAGCCGGCCTCGATGGCTTCCACCGCCCCGCCCATGGCGTCGATCCGCTCGAGGTAGTCCCACGCCCCCGCCTCGACCGAGTCGGTCAGCGACTCCACGAAATAGGACCCGCCCAGCGGGTCAACGGTGTCGGCCAAGCCCGACTCGTTTCCGATGATCTGCTGGGTTCGCAGGGCGATCCGGACGGCGTGCTCGGTCGGAAGCCCGAGGGCCTCGTCGAAGCTGTTCGTGTGCAGGCTCTGGGTGCCCCCGAGGGCAGCCGCCAGGGCCTGCACGGTGGTGCGCACGATGTTGTTCTCGGGCTGCTGGGCGGTCAGGGTCGAGCCCCCCGTCTGGGTGTGACAACGCAGGAGGGCCGACCGCTTGTCCTTGGCGTGGAAGCGCTCGGTCATCAGCCGCGCCCACATCCGGCGGGCGGCCCGGAACTTGGCCACCTCCTCGAACAGGTTGTTGTGCGCGTTCCAGAAGAAGCTCAGGCGGGGCGCAAAATCGTCCACGTCGAGGCCCGCGGCCAGCGCCGCCTCCACGTAGGCGACGCCGTTGGCCAGGGTGAAGGCAACCTCCTGGACCGCCGTCGAGCCGGCCTCACGGATGTGGTAGCCGGAGATCGAGATCGTGTTCCACGCGGGAAGGTGCTCGGCGCAGTAGGCGAAGGTGTCGGTGATGATCCGCATGGACGGACGGGGCGGGTAGATGTAGGTCCCCCGGGCCACGTACTCCTTGAGGATGTCGTTCTGGACGGTGCCGCCCAGGCGTTCGGGGGCGACGCCAGCCTCCTCGGCCACCAGCTGGTACAGCAGCAGGAGGATGGCCGCCGTGGCGTTGATGGTCATCGACGTGGTGACCCGGTCGAGCGGGAGGTCGGCCAGCAGCGCGCGCATGTCCTCGATCGAGTCGATGGCGACGCCGACCTTGCCCACCTCGCCCTCGGCCCGAGGATGGTCGGAGTCGTAGCCCATCTGGGTGGGCAGGTCGAAGGCGCACGACAACCCCGTCTGGCCGGCACCGAGCAGGAACCTGAACCGCTCGTTGGTGGACTGCGCCGTCCCGAAGCCCGCGTACTGGCGCATGGTCCACAGCCGACCCCGGTACATGTCCGCGTACACGCCACGGGTGTAGGGGTACTGGCCCGGCTGCCCCAGCTGGCGTTCCGCGTCCCACCCGTCGAGGTCCTCCCCGGTGTAGACGGGCCGGATCTCTATGCCCGAGTCGGTCCGGTGCTCTGACGGCTGGGCCATGGCCCAGAGGTTAGACCCGCGCTGGTTCGGTCCCCACCGCCGGCGCCTGCGTGGGGTGGGGCATGCACAGCTCGTCGTACTCGGCGATGACGATCTCGCCGGCATCGGGCCCACAGGCCGGGCAGGCCGGGTCCCGGTGCACGTTGAAGGTGCGGAAGCTCTCCTCCAGCGAGTCGTAGGCGAGGAGCCTGCCGACAAGGGGCTCGCCCACGCCCAGGATCAGCTTGATGGCCTCGAGGGCCTGGATGGAGCCGATGATCCCCGGGAGCACGCCGAGCACCCCCGCCTCGGCGCAGGACGGGGCCAGCTCGGCCGGCGGCGGTTCGGGGATCATGCACCGGTAGCAGGGCCCGTTGTAGGGGTCGAAGACGGTGACCTGCCCTTCGAAGCGGAAGATCGAGCCGTGCACGACCGGGATCCGCTTGATCAGCGAGGCGTCGTTCACCAGATAGCGGGTGGGGAAGTTGTCGGTCCCGTCGACGATGACGTCATAGCCGTCGATGATGTCGAGGACGTTGTCGGCCCCGAGGCGCACGTCGTAGGTCACGACGTCGACGTCGGGGTTCATGGCGGTGAGGGTCTTCTTGGCCGAGTCCACCTTGCGCTCGCCGATCCGGTCCACGTTGTGCAGGATCTGGCGCTGGAGGTTGGACGAGTCGACCTCGTCCATGTCGATGATCCCGATGGTCCCGACACCCGCCGCGGCCAGGTAGAGGGCGGCCGGGGAGCCGAGGCCGCCAGCGCCGAGGAGGAGGACCTTGGCGTCCAGCAAGCGCTGCTGCCCCGCCTCGCCGACCTCGGGGAGCAGGAGGTGACGCTGATAGCGGTTGCGCTGCTCGGGCGACAGCGTCCGGGGCGCTCGCCAATCCCGGCCCTCGTCCTTCCACCGGTTGAAACCGCCGGTCAGGGAGGCGACGTCGGTATAGCCCAGCTCGCCCAGCGTCTTGGCCGCGAAGGCCGACCGGACGCCGCTGGCGCAGTAGACGACGATCGGGCGGTCGTGGTCGCTGACCCTGCCCTCGACCTGGGTCTCCAGGTTGCCTCGGGGGATGTGCAGCGCGTCGGGAATGGTCCCCTGCTCGTACTCCTCGGGCTCCCGAACGTCGAGGAACAGCGCGTCACTGCGCCGGCGGTCCGCCTCGGCGCCATCCACCTCGTGGATCGCCGCCTTGGCCTGGGAAAGAAGCTCTCTGAAAGTGGGCACGTCGATCACGCTCCTGGGAGCGGTTGATTTCGTACTTGCAAACCCTACCCGCGGAGTCGACATTCCCGCCCGGTAGCGTCGCCGGCGTGGAGCTGGACGAGCTCATCCGACACCGGCGCATGGTCCGAAGCTTCGAGGATCGCCCCCTGCCGCCCGAGGTCGTCGACGCCGTCCTCGCCCATGCCGTGCGGGCGCCCTCGGCCGGCTTCAGCCAGGGCTGGGCCTTCGTGGTGCTGGAGGGCCCGGATCAGACCGGGATCTTCTGGCAGACGACGACCACCCCCGACTGGCGGGCCAGCACCCGCCGGGCGGGGCTGATGCGGGCGCCCGTCGTCGTCCTCCCGCTCGCCCATCCACAGGCCTACCTCGACCGTTACGCCGAGCCCGACAAGCGGGGCGCCGGGCTCGACCGCCCCGAGGCGTGGCCCGTGCCCTACTGGTTGATCGACACGGCCTTCGCCACCATGCTCCTGCTCCTCAGCGCATCCGACCACGGGCTCGGCGCGGCGTTCCTCGGCATCTTTCGGGGGGAGGACGAGCTGCTGGCCACCCTGGGGGTGCCGGAGGCCTATCGGCCCATCGGAGCGGTCGCCATGGGGTACCCGGCGCCGGACCTCCCGTCTCCCTCGCTGGCGCGCGGGCGACGGCCGACGCCCGAGGTGGTGCACCGGGGTCGGTGGTGACGCTCAGACGATGGCGGGCAGCACCTCGCTGAGGGGCTCGGTCAGCACCGCGTCGGCCACGTCGTCGTACGGCGTGGGCTCGGCGTTGACGATGACCAGTCGGGCGCCGGCCTGACGGGCGAGTGGTGCCAGGCCGGCGGCCGGGAACACGGTGAGGGTCGAGCCCACGGCGAGCAGCAGGTCGCACGATGACGCGGCCCGCTCGGCCCGGGCGAGGTCCTCGGGCACCAGGCTCTGGCCGAAGCTGATCGTCGCCGACTTGAGGATGCCGCCGCAGGTGCCCGAACCATCGGCGACCAGGCAGGCAGGGTCGGGCTCGCCCGCCTTCACCCGCTCGAGCACCTCGGCCATCGGTCTCCGGTCGCCGCACGACATGCAGACGGCCCAATGGATCGTCCCGTGGATCTCGACCACTCGATCGGGATCGTTGCCGGCCCGCTGGTGGAGCCCGTCGATGTTCTGGGTGACGAGCGTGTCCAGCTTTCCCCGCCGCTCGAGGGCCACCAGTGCCCGATGGCCGGCGTTGGGCTCGGCCTCCCAGGCGGGAGACGACAGCCGGTCCTGCCACGACCGGCGCCGCACCTCCGGGTCCTGGAGGTAGTTGTGGATGGACGCGCGGCGCTCGGCGCCGGGGTTCTTGGTCCAAACGCCCTGGGGGCCGCGGAAGTCGGGAATGCCCGAGTCGGTCGAGATCCCGGCGCCAGCAAGGACGACTACCCGCCGAGCCTGGTCGATCCATCCCTTGACCGCCGTGATCTGGTCAGAGTCGTGCACCGACCCAGCATCCCACCGCGGGAGGTGTCCGGCTTTCGCCGGGGCTACCAGCGGACAGTGGCCACCGTCACTGGGGCGGACAGTCCCCGCAACGTGACGGACCGCTCGTCGTCGACGGCGAAGCGGTCACCAGCGGCTGCCAACGCCTCCCGGCTGGCGACGATCTCACCAGGGCCCCCGGTGGCGGCGATGCGCGCCGTCTCGTGCACGCCTTTTCCGCCGTAGTCGCCGCCGCGCACGGTTGCTTCCGTCGTGTGGAGGCCGATGCGCACCTGTACGGCGAAGCCGTGCTCTCTCCGGTGCTGGGCGAGCCGCCGCTGGATGTCGCATGCCGCCCGCAGACCACCGGCGGCGTCGTCGAAGGCGACGAAGAAGCCGTCTCCCTCGTGCTTGATCTCGACGCCGCCGGACTGCTCGAAGACCGATCGCAGAGTGCGGTCGTGCCAGGTCAAGAGGGCGTCCCAGGCCTCGTCTCCAAGCGCCTCCACCAACCTCGTCGATCCGACGATGTCGGTAAACATGAGCGTGCGGGTGGGATGTGCTCCTGGAGCGTCCGACGCAAGGCGGGCCGCCACGTCGCCGGCGGCCTTGGCGGCGCCGATCCGCTCGAAGCCGACCCGCGCCGACTCCAGCTCCATGATCCCGTCCTCATGGCGGCCGGCGGCCTCATAGGCCCGAGCCAGCTCCACCTTCCCCTGGGCCGCCTCGTAGGGAGCGTCGAGCTCGGACCACCGCTGGAGACTCCGCCGGAGCTCCTGGATCGCGTCGTCGACGCGGCCCTCACCCAGAGCCACCTGCCCGCGGGCGCCGGCGGCGCTGGCGGCCAGAGCAGCAGTGGCCGAGGCCTCGGCAAGGATCGTCAGCGCCGACGCCGCGGCGCGGGCGGTGTCCAGAGCGCCAGCGGCCACGGCGATGGTCACCTGCGCCGGCAGGAGGAAGGCATGCTGCTCCCGGACGAAGCCCGACTCATCGGCGAGCGCATTGGAGACAGCCTGAAGCGCCATCGCCGGCTGGCCCTGATCCAGGCGGAGAAGAGCGAGCCCGGGCTGGGGATCGAAGCCCAGCTCCGACGCTCGGCGGAAGGCCTCCGTCGCCCCCGCCGCATCGCCGCGCCGGCGTCGGATCTCGCCCACCTCGTGGAATGCCCAGGCCGCGAAGCGCGGTCCGGACGCCATGAGCTCGTCGGCAGCCTCGACGGCGTCTCGTTCCGCCTCGTCCAGCGCGCCCCGCAGCCGCCGCACCTCCGCCCGGTGAAAACGGCACAGCCCCGGAAAGCCGCTCACGGACTCGCGGTCGCACCAGCGCGACGCGGTGTCAGTCCACTCGCCCGCACGTCGCCAATCACCCAGGTTGCGACAGGCGAAGATGGTCGAGCAGTAGATGGTGCCGGCCGCCATCAGCGTCAGTGACCCGCTGGCCGCCATGGCGTTGGCCTCGTCGATGAGTGCCATCCCCTCCTCCAGCCGGCCCTCGACGATGAGGGCGTGGCCCTGGTCGAGAAGCCCGAGGCCCTCGAGGTCGGGAACACCCAGGCGGCGCCCGTGCTCCGCCACCCGCAGCGCGAGGTCACGGTACGCCTCGAGGTTGCCGCTGTCGGACATCGCCCGACCCATCATCCACTGCAGAAGGCCGTACTCGGCGCAGTCGATGTCGTCCCCGAGCAGGGTCGAGGCGCGGCCGAGCCAGCCGCTGGCCACGGCGCTCCCGCCCCGCTGGAAGTGCTCGCGACAGAGGGCGAGCGCCAGGCGCGCCGCGCCCCGGTTGTCGCCGGCAGCGGCGTACGCCGACTCGGCCCGTTCCAACAGATCGAGCAGCGCGTCGAAGTGACGGGACCACCGCGCCGAATCGGCGAGCCGTTCGAGGTCCTGCGGCTCCAGTGGCGAGGACCGATTGGCGACCGACAGCTGCGCGTACGCATCGGCCCATCGGTGGTCGGTGTACGCCTTCCGCCCCGCGGCCAGGTCGTCGGTCACATCTCCCTCCCGGCGATCAGTATGGCATCCGGGCGGCCGACGCCACGACCTCAGCTGGTCACGGCGCCCCAGCCACCACGGCGCTTGCCCAGACGTAGTCCGGCTTGCCGGCCGGCGAGCGGCGGACCTCGTCCACCAGGTAGAGAGCGCGAGGAGCCTTGTACCCCGCCAGGTGGGCCCGGCAGTGCGTTCGCAGATCCTCGAGGGCAGGGGCGCCCTCGGGGCTCGCCTGGACGACGCACACGACGCGCTGGCCCCACTCGGGGTCGTCGGCCCCGACGACAACGGCGTCGGCCACTCGGGGATGCGCCTTGATGACGGCCTCCACCTCCTCGGGGTAGACCTTCTCGCCGCCGGTGTTGATGCACATCGACCCCCGCCCGAGCAGGCGGATCGTGCCGTCGGCCTCCACGGTGGCCATGTCGCCGGGGAGCGACCAACGGACGCCGTCGATCTCGACGAAGGTCCGGGCCGTCCTGGCCGGGTCCTTGTGGTAGCCGATCGGCCCCCGGCCCCGCGTCGCCAGCCGTCCGATCTCCCCGGACCCCGGGGACACGGGTCGCAGGTCGTCGCCGAGCACCATGGTGACGTCGCGCGACGCGAAGCTGAGCGACGACGCCGGCTTGCCCTTGACGGCGATGGCCGTGGCTTGCACCGGTGCCTCCGAGGAGCCCACGGCCTCGCTGATGGCGAGGACGCTCGGCAGCGCGACAAGGAGCCGGTCCTTGATGGCGGCCGTGAGGATGCTGCCGCCCGAGCCGAGCAGACGGAGCGAGGACGTGTCGAACGCACCGGGACGGTCCTCCAGGGCCTCGACCAGCGGGCGCCCGCTCGTGTCCCCGACAATCGTCAGCATGGTCACGCGCTCGGTCTCGACCAGTCCGAGCACGCGGCGCATGTCCACGCTCCGACGCGTGTAGAGCACCAGCTTTCCGCCGCCCAGCAGCGTGCTGAGGGCCGTCCACTGGCCACTGGCGTGAATGAGCGGACCGAGGGACAGGGCCACGAACTCGTCCGGACCGGGATCCCCGGGGGGGAGGAACGGCGCGATCCGATGTGACCGGTTGAGCAGCGCCGCCTGGCCGATCTCCTCAGGGCGCTCGAGGGGCGGGCCGCCCGGGTTCCCACCACCCAGGGTGGCGAAGAGGATGTCCTCCTGACGCCACACCACGCCCTTGGGCAGCCCGGTGGTCCCTCCCGTGTAGAGCACGTAGTGGTCGTCCGCTGAGCGCGGGCCGAAGCTCCGGCTCGCCGACCCTGAGGCCAGCACCTGCTCGTAGCGCAGAGCGCCGAAGGCCTCGGCGTCGGCGCCGCTACCGTCGTCCACCTCGATGAGCGATCGGAGCGAACCCGGCCGACCGGAGAGCGACGCGACCCGCGGCGCCAGCTCGGCGTCGTGGACGAGGGCGACGAGATCGGCATCAGAGAACAGGTGGGCGAGCTCCTCACCGACGTAGCGATAGTTGACGTTCACCGGAACGGCCCGCAGCTTGAAGCAGGCCAGCATCGTCTCCACGAACTCGGCGCCGTTGTAGAGATATAGCCCCACGTGGTCACCCGCCCGTACCCCGAGGCCCGCCAGCCCGCTCGCCAGCCTGGTGCTGCGCTCGTCGAGGACGGCGTAGGTCAGCCGTCGATCTCCGGACACGAGCGCCTCGCGGTGGCCGACCGTGTCGGCCACGCGCTCGAACAGATCGGCCAGGTTGAACTCCATCGGCGTCGACCTTCCTGGCCGGCGGGACCGGCCCTGCCGCTCGGTGTGGCGTGGGTGCCGACGAGCAGCCGGAACGGCCGGGTGCGAAGCTAGAGGCCGCATTGTGGCAGGAAGGAGCGAGCGAGGCCATGTCGACCGGCGGGACCACGGCGATGCTGGTGCGAGCCGACGGGCTCGTCCCCAAGGAGCGGTACGTCTCGAGAGAGTTCCTCGACCTCGAGATGGACCGACTGTGGCCCCGGGTGTGGCAGGTGGCCTGCCGGGAGGAGGAGCTGCCCGGAGCGGGCGACTTCCTCGAGTACACGATCGGTGATCAGTCCATCCTGGTCGTCCGCTCGGAGCCGGACACGATCAAGGCGTACTTCAACACCTGCCTGCACCGGGGCACAAGGCTGGCCGAGGGCAGGGGCAATTTCGCCGACGGCCAGATTCGCTGCCGCTACCACGCCTGGCGCTACGCACTCGACGGGAGGCTGACCGAGATCGTCGACCGCCACGAGTTCACCGACGTCCCCTCGGACCTCCGCCTGCACGAGGTGCGCGCCGAGCGCTGGGGCGGCTTCGTGTTCGTCAACATGGACCGAGAGGCCGAACCCCTCATGGACTTCCTCGACCCGATCCCGAAGCTGCTCGGGCCCTTCCACCTCGACCAGATGCGCTTCGCCACCTATCGCACGACGATCCTGCCCGCCAACTGGAAGGTTGTCGTCGACGCCTTCAACGAGGGTTATCACGTGCAGGGCACGCACCCCCAGCTCCTGGCGTGGACCGACGACGTGAACATGGAGTACGTCCAGTTCGACACGCACGCCCACTACGGCCGGCTGGCGCACGCCCGTCGTGAGCTTCGCCCCAGCCCCCGTCTGGGCCTCCGGGACGACCAGATCGACGAGGGCGAGATCCTCTCGTCGCTCGTCTCCGGCCTGGGCGGGCTGTTCTACCGGGAGGAGCGGGAGATCGTCGACGAGCTGCGGGCAGCTCCGCTCCCCCCGGGTACGTCGCTGCTCGAGGCCTACCAGCAACGGCGGATGGAGCTTCTGCGATCGCGCGGCCTCGACGTCTCGGGCCTCGAGGCGGACCAGATGACGAGCGCCGACGACGTGTACTGGTTTCCCAACATGGTGGGGCCGACCTACCCGGGGACGGCGATCCTGTTCCGCATCCGTCCCAACGGGCTCGATCCGGACTCCGCTATCAAAGACCTCTGGACCCTGCAGTGGCCCCGTCCGGACGAGCCATGGCAGATGCCCGAGCGAAAGTTCTACCCGGACTGGACCGCGAAGGACTGGGGCCTGATCACCAATCAGGACTTCGCCAACATGGCCCACATCCAGGCAGGCATGAAGTCCCGGGCCTGCCAGGGCCTCCGGCTCAACCCCCGCCAGGAGAGCAACGTCCTCCATATGCACCGAGTGATCGACAAGTACCTGACCGCGTGACACGGCGGTCGAGGTTGGGCGGGCGTAGCGACCGAGGTCGACACGCGATTCGTGGCCGCCAGGTTGTCGCAGGCGCTGCCCATGCCGGGAGCGTCCACTGGAAACGTGTCCTCGTCGCCGCGATCATCGTCTTCGGGATCTCGGCCGTGGCCGAGACGGTCATCGACGCCTGGGGCGCCGACGCAGCGGCAGCCGTGGCCGTCCCAGTCGGGTTCTTGGCGTTTGCCATCGATGTCTTCGGTGAGGTCTTCTTCGCCGGGCTGCTCGAGCGCATGGTGGGCCAGGCCAGGTACGGAGCCCCGGAGCAGGGGATCCTCACGGTGCTGCGCACGCTTCCCTACGGACGGTTGATCCTGGCCGACGTGCTCCTCACCGTCCTCGTCATCGCCGGCCTCTTCGCATTGATCGTGCCGGGAGTGGTGGTGTTCACGCTGCTGTGTCTGTCGGGCCCGATCATCAACATCGAGAGAGAGTCGGCGCTCCGGGCCATACGGCGATCTGCTCGGCTCGTGCGCGGCCGTTTCGGCTTGACCTTGATCCTGGTGACGGTCCCGTTCTGGATCGCCGACTGGATCGGCACGTCAGTTCAGGACGCCGTGCACGGGGAGCCGCTATGGATCGACATCGGTGTGCGACTGCTGGTGACGATCGTCGTCGCGATCGGCACCGGCCTGGTCCAGGTCGAGCTCGCCTACCGGCTCATCGAGGCCGACCGTGAAGAGCAGCGGCCGGTGAGCAGCTGAAAGCGGCTGACCCGTGCTTCTTTCTGGTCGAGGCGGTCCTCGCTCGACCCGGCACTCCTGAGCGAACGTTCCTACACTTGCCGCAACGGCGCCGATCGACATTGGAGGCCGGCCCAGAGCACGGGGGGCATGACATGGACGAGGCACGCGTCGAAGAGCTGATGGGCCAGATGGTCGGCTACATGACCGGAGGAGCAATTTGCTTCGGCGTGTGGGTGGGCGACGAGCTCGGGCTCTACCGGGCGATGGCCGGATCCGGCTCGATGGCCGCCGACGAGGTGGCAGCCAAGGCGGGGTGCAACCCCCGTCTGGTGCGGGAGTGGCTCGACGGTCAGGCGGCAGCGGGGCTGGTCGGCTACGACCCGGCCGGCGACTCGTACGACCTGAGCGAGGAGGCAGCCCTGGCCCTGGCCGACGACGACGCGCCGGTCTTCGTGGCCCGAGCCATGAACACCCTCGGGTCGTTGTTCATGGACATCGACAAGGTGAAGAATGCGTTTCTCGGCGACGGCGGCCTGAGCTGGGGTGACCACCACCCCTGTCTCTTCTCGGGTACCGAGTGGTTCTTCCGCACCGGCTACCGCGCCTATCTGCCCAGCGCCTGGATTCCGGCCCTGGACGGCGTCGAGTCAAAGCTGCACGCCGGGGCCAAGGTCGCCGACGTCGGGTGCGGCCACGGCGCGTCCGTCGTGGTGATGGCCGACGCCTATCCCGAGTCGCGGTTCTGGGGCTTCGACTTCCACAAGCCGTCGATCGAGACGGCCCGCCACCGGGCCTCCGCCGCAGGCGTGAGCGATCGCACCGAGTTCGAGGTGGCCACGGCGAAGGGCTACGACGGCACCTTCGACCTGATCTGCTTCTTCGACTGTCTCCACGACATGGGCGATCCGGTGGGCATCGCACGGTACGCACGCGAGCACCTCGAGCCCGCCGGCACCGTGCTGCTGGTCGAGCCCTTCGCCCTCGACGGTCGGGCTGCCAACCTCGCCCAGAACCCCATGGCGGCGCTGATCTATACGGCGTCGGCGTCGATCTGCACACCGAACTCGCTCTCCCAGGAAGTGGGGCTGGGACTGGGCGCCCAGGCGGGCGAGGCCAGGATGCGGGAGGTGTTCGACCAGGCCGGCTTCAACAAGTTCGGCCGGGCGGCGGAGACGCCCTTGAACCTCATCCTCGAAGCCCGCGCCTGACGCCTTGAGCCCGCCAGGGTGGGGCGTTTAGGTCATAAGGGATTCGTGCTCGGCGTTCAGCCGCCGCTGAGCGCGGCGTCGTCGTACAGTGAAGGGTGCTACGAGGCCAGGAGCGGCGAATGCAGCCAGGGTTTGATCATGTGACCATCGTGGTGACCGATCTGGACGAGGCGACGCGGTTCTTCGAGGTGCTCGGCTTCGAGGAGTCCAAGAGTGTCGTGGTGAGCGGGGACGCCTTGTCGAAGTACATGGGCATCGCTGACTGGGAGGCCGACCACGTGACCCTCGCCCTGACGGGTGCAGAGACCCACCAGGAGGTGCAGCTGCTGCGGTTCCACAATCCCGCGGTCCAGGTCGACGGCGAGACCGGCAACCTGGCCCGAACCGGGTTCAACCACGTGTGCTTCCGCGTCGACGACATCGACGCCATGATCGAGCGGGTGCAGTCGGGTGGCTTCGGCACCAGGAACGAGGTCATGACGTTCCACGACCGGCGGCTCGTCTTCCTGGGGGGTCCCGGCGGCGTGACGATCGAGCTTGCCCAGTGGCTCGTACAGCCGTGACAGGACGCTAGCGCTCTCGCTCAGCGCAGCATCCTGTCGAGGCGGAGGGGCAGGTCGCGCACGCGGATCCCCGTGGCGTGATGAGCGGCGTTGGCGATGGCGGCGGCCGTGCCCACGATGCCGATCTCGCCGATGCCCTTCGCCCCGATGGGACCCAGCTCGGGCTCCTCCTCGTCGATCCAGATCGCCTCGATCTCCATCACGTCGGCGCACGCGGCCACGTGGTAGCTCGCCAGGTCGTGGTTCGGGAAGTCGCCGAACTCGGGATCGAGGGCGCTCTCCTCGTGCAGGGCCATGGAGAGCCCCATCGTCATGCCGCCGATGAGCTGCGAACGTGCCGTCGTGGCGTTGACGATGCGTCCCGCCGCGAACACGCCGAGCAGGCGAGGGACGCGAACCTCACCCGTATCACTGTCCACCCGCACCTCGGCGAACTGCGCCCCGAACGAATACCGGGCGGATCTGGGAAGGTTGGCAACGTCCGCCTCGGTGGTCGCCTCTGCCGACAGCCCGCCCGTCGGCACGGTCCCACCGTGGTCGCGCTCGACGCGCTCCCGGAGGGCGCGACAGGCCTTGACGATGGCCCACGTCCACGACGCGGTGCCCATGGAGCCGCCGGCGATCATGGCGTCCGGTAGCGCGCTGTCGCCGATGTGCAGCTCGATCGCGTCGGTCGGGACCCCGAGCGACTCGGCCGCGATGAGCAGCAGTGCCGTCCGCGCCCCCGTGCCGATGTCGACGGCCGCGATCGACACCTCGAAGCGGCCCGAGTCGTCGACGTCGACGCGGGCGCTCGATGGAAGGGCTCGCGCCGGATAGGTCGACGACGCCACTCCCGTGCCGACCAGCCAGGCTCCTTCCCGCCGCACGCCCGGCCTGGGGTCCCGTCGCTCCCAGCCGAACCGGGCTGCCCCCTCGCGCAGGCACGCCACCAGGTTGCGGCTCGAGAAGGGTTGGCCAGTCTCGGGATCGGTGGTGGGCTCGTTCCGGATGCGGAGCTCGACCGGATCGAGATCGCAGCCCTGGGCCAGCTCGTCCATCGCCGATTCGAGCGCGTACATGCCCGGACACTCCCCTGGCGCCCGCATCCACGATGGCGTCGGGACGTCGAGCCGCGCCAGCCGGTGCGTCGTCCGCCGGTGCGGAGCGGCGTACATGTGGCGAGTGGCGACCGCGGTCTGCTCGGCGAACTCCTTCAGGGTCGAGCTCTGCTCCACGACGTCGTGGGCGATGGCAACGAGGCGACCATCGCCGTCGGCACCCAGCTGGACACGCTGGATCGAGGGGCACCGGTGGCCGACGAGGGAGAACATCTGCTGGCGGGTGAGGGCGCACTTCACGGGACGTTGGACGACTCTCGCGGCCATGGCCGCCAGGACGACGTTGGCCCTGACGAAGCCCTTCGACCCGAACCCCCCGCCGACGTGCTCGGAGAGGACGCGGACCTGGGAGGGATCAAGGTCGAACAAGCGGGCGATCGTCGGCTTGGCGCGGGGCGGCCCCTGGCTGGAGTCGATCAGCGTCAGCCGGTCACCGTCCCATGCCGCGACCGTGGCGTGGGGCTCCATCGGGTTGTTGTGCTCGGCGGGCGTCCGGTACGTCTGGTCGACTCGCACCGCCGCGCTCGAGAACCCGGCGGCGAAGTCGCCCACCATCGAATCGGTGTCGAAATTCGGATTGACGTGTTCCGGCGCGTACACGCCGGGGTGGTCCGGCGTCAGGGTGACATCATGGCTCGCGGCGGCGTAGTCGACCGTCATCTGCTCGGCGGCGTCACGCGCGACCTCGAGGGTCGTCGCCACGACCGCTGCCACGAGCTGACCGCGATAGGCGACCGAGCGCGACTGGAACAGCGCCAGCTCGGCGTCCTCGGTGACAACAAGCCGTGGCGCGTTGTCCGGCGTGATCACCGCCAGCACCCCCGGAAGGGCGAGCGCGGCGTCGGCTCTGATGGTACGGATCTCCCCCTTGGCGATCGTCGAGGCGACCGGCCAGGCGTAGGCGATGTCGTCGAGGGGATGCTCGAACGCGTAGCGGGCCTTTCCCGTCACCTTGTCCGGTCCCTCGACCCGGCTGACGGCCGCGCCGGTCGATCGCCTGACCGGCTCGGTGATGACGGTCACGAGCCGAGCCCCGCGAGCTCGGCGAGCGAGCGCGTGATCACGTTGCTCATCAGAGGAACCTTGAATCCGTTGTCGCGCAGTGGTCGGGCCTCGGCCAGCTCGGCCTCGGCTGCGAGCCGGAAGCTTCCTTCGGTCGCCGGCTGCCCCCGCAGGTTCTCCTCCGCCCGGTGGGCGCGCCACGGCACCGGAGCGACGGCACCAAGGGCCAGACGCACGTCGCGCACCATGCCGTCCTGCACGTCGAGGGCGGCCGCCACCGAGACGACGGCAAATGCATACGAGGCCCGGTCCCGGACCTTTCGGTAGGTGGAGCGGCTGCTGAAGCTCAGGGACGGGACCTCGACCGCAGTGATCAGCGAGCCGAGGGGCAGCGTCGTGTCCCGATGGGGCTCGTCGCCGGGTAGGCGGTACAGCTCGGTGATGGGTATGGCGCGCTGTCCACCACCCTCCTCGAGATGGACGACCGCATCGAGGGCGACCAGCGCCACAGCCATGTCCGAGGGGTGGGTGGCGATGCACGACGGAGACGCACCGAGAATGGCGAGATTTCGGTGATCGCCTTCCAGCGCTGGGCAGCCCGATCCGGGAATGCGCTTGTTGCACGGCTTGGTGACGTCCTGGAAGTACAGACAGCGGGTGCGCTGGAGGAGATTGCCGCCCACGGTCGCCATGTTCCGCAGCTGGCCCGAGGCGCCGTTCAGCACGGCTCTGGCGAGAACCGGCAGCTGGCGTCGGATCACGAGGTCGGCGACCAGGTCACTGTTGCGGACGCCGGCGCCTATCCGGACGCCTCTGTCGGTCCTCTCGATACGGTCGAGCGGCAGCCGGGTGATGTCGACGAGGAGCTCGGGGGCCTCGACACCGAGCTTCATCAGGTCGACCAGGTTGGTACCGCCGGCGAGAAACGCCGCTGGCGCGGCAGGCGACGAGCCGGCCACGGCCGCTACGGCCCCCGCCGTGTCGGCTGGCCGCTCGTAGGCAAACCGCCTCATCGGAGCGCGTCGAGGATCGCAGGGACGATGTTGGCGTACGCGCCGCAGCGGCAGAGGTTGCCGCTCATCCGCTCCCGGACCTCGCTGGCGTCGAGCGTCGCCCGCTCGCTGCTCAACTCGGTGGTAACGGCGCTCGGCCAGCCCGCTTCGACCTCCGCCAGCATCCCCACCGCCGAGCAGATCTGTCCGGGGGTGCAGTAGCCGCACTGGAGGGCATCGCGATCCACGAACGAGCGTTGCAGCGGGTGCATGTCGTCCTCGTCGCCGAGGCCCTCGATGGTGGTGACGACGGCGTCCTCCACCGCCACTGCGAAGATCAGGCAGCTGTTGACCCGGCGACCGTCGACGAGGAGGGTGCAGGCTCCACACTGACCGTGATCGCAGCCCTTCTTCGATCCGACAAGATCGAGGTGCTCGCGTAGAGCGTCGAGAAGGGTCGTCCGGTTGTCGATTGACAGCTCCCGTCGCCGGCCGTTCACCTGCACGCTGATCCGGCTCACCGTCCGGTCGTCGCTCACGCCCTCAGTCGCCCCCGATTCGGTGCCTCGGCCTGCGCCGCCTCGCCACCTCTAGCCTGGAAGGAAGCTTGGTATCCAGCGGCCACCACTACCAGTAAAGGCAGTTCCACCATGACTGACAACCCACGCTCCCCGCGCCTGGCCCGTCGCCCTCACCCGCCGGGTAAGGTCGTGATGAGCACTGACCCCCAGCGTGGGAGGACCGAGGACCGATGACGACCACGGGCGTACGAGCCTCGTTCAAGAGCTTCGAGGAGTCCACCAGCGACGACTGGGCGGCCATCATGCCCCAGCTCCAGGTGACACAGAGCATGGTCGCCGATCGTGTCCTCGAGCAGCTGGGCTACCTGCGCAACGATTACGGCGGGTTCCCGGTCGACCGCCTCGAGCACTCGCTGCAGACGGCCACCAGAGCCGAGCGAGACGGTCGTGACGACGAGTACCTGGTGTGCGCGCTCCTCCACGACATCGGCGACACCCTGGCCCCCTACAACCACCCCACCATCGCCGCCGGCATCCTGGAGCCGTTCGTGTCCAAGGCGAACCACTGGATGGTCGCCCACCACGGGATCTTCCAGGGCTACTACTTCTGGCACCACATCGGGCTCGACCAGAACGCCAGGGACGCCTACCGGGAGTCGCCGTTCTTCGACTACACGGCCGAGTTCTGCGCCAACTACGACCAGGTGGCCTTCGACAGCGACTACAAGAGCGAGCCGCTGGAGCACTACGAGCCCCTGATCCGCACCTTCTTCGGCGCCAACACCGGATAGGACCGCGGGGCCGCCGGCCTGCCGTTGGCCGGCGCTCTGTGGCTGAACCGGCACAAAATGGACGATACTGGCGGGCGTGGCAACCGAGGCCCTGGGGCGCCTCGCCTCCGCTGAGGACCGAGAGCGGGCGATCGAGCAGTTGCGCGCCGCTGCCGGCGAGCTGGGACTGGAGGAGCTCGAGCAGCGTCTCGACGCCGCCATCCGGGCCCGCACGATCGGCGAGCTGGCCGAGCTGGTCTGGGACCTCGAGCCGGTGGCCAGCAGCGATCCCCGGCTCCCGGGCGCTCGGCAGAACGTCGGGTTCCGGCTCCATGCCGCCGCCTACTGGCTGACCAACGGCCTTCTGGTCGGGACCTGGGCCCTGACGGGACACGGCTTCTTCTGGCCCTTCTTTCCGGCGGCCGGCTGGGGAGTCGCGCTGGGCCTCCATGCCGTCTGTGTCCGTTCGGCCCAGGAGCGCCGGGCGCACGCCGAGCCCCGTCAACTTGAGCGGCCAACACCGACGGTCCGGGTCGGGCGGCCGCCCCCGAACGGATCTGCGTCCCAATCGGCGCGCCGCCCGGTGGTCGCTATGTTCATCGACGTCGTCGACTCCACCCGCCTCACGGAGGTGATCGGCGACGAGGAGTGGAGCCGGATCCGCTCGCGCTGTCGGACCCTGCTGCGGAGCTGCTTTGCGATCAACAGCGGCGAGGAGGTCAGCGCCCAGGGCGACGGCTTTCTGGCCCGGTTCGGGTCGTCCTGCGACGCCGTGCGCTGCGGGATCGAGGTCCAGCGGCGGCTCCAGAGCCAGCGTGAGGACACCGGGTTCGCCCCCAGCGTGCGCATCGGCGTGCATGCGGGCGAGGCCATGGAGGAGACCGGGGACCTGCTGGGGACGGTCATCAACATGGCCGCCCGGGTCACGACGGAAGCCCAGCCGGCCGAGGTGCTGATCACCGAGGCCGTTGCCGACCGGCTCGACGGCCGGTTCGAGCTGGAAGACCGGGGTCTACGGACCCTCAAGGGCCTCTCTCGGCCGCGGCACCTGCTCGCCGTTCCCTGGACCGACTAGGCCGGTCGTGGTGGAGCCGGGCCCGGGGCGCGTAGGCTCGGCCCGTGCTGATCGTCGTTGCGGCCCTGAAGGGCGGAGTTGGGAAGACGACCGTTGCCGTTGGCCTGGCCGAGGCGGCTGCCCTGGAGCACGGATCGTCGCTGCTGGTGGACGCCGACCCCCAGGCCTCGGCCATGCGCTGGTCGGACACGGCATCCGAGGAGGGCACCGGGCTCCGGGCGGTCACGGTGGCGCTGCCCACCCGGGATCTCCGACGTCGCCTGAGCGGGATCGGCGGCGGCTATCCAGTGGTGGTGGTCGACACGCCTCCCGGCCAGCTACCCATCGTCACCGCCGCTGTTGACCTGGCCGACGTCGTGGTGGTGCCCTCCCAGACGAGCTGGTCTGACCTCGACCGGCTGGACGGGACCCTGGACCTGGCTCGTGAGGCCCGCGTCCCGGCGATGGTGGTGCTGAACCGCGTCCGGGCCGGCACCCGGTCATTGGAAGAAGCCACCGCCAGCCTCGAGGAGGCTCGGGTCTGGCTGGCCAAGACCGCCCTCCCGCAGCGGGAGGCGATCGCCGCGACCTACGGCCGCCGCCCCGGATCGGCCCTGACCTCCCTGACCGGAGAGCTGGTGGCCGAGATCGAGGCGGGGGTCGGCACCCGTCGCAAGCGCCGTCGCTGACCCCGAACGTGAGAGCATCGGGGCAAAAGGGGGCGGTGCACATGGGCTTTGTCCAGATCATCGAGTTTCGGAGCGGCAACCTCGACGCCATGCTGGGGATCGAGGAGCAGTGGGAGAAGGCGACCGAGGGGAAGCGGACAGCTGGCCGGCGGCTCATGTGCCGGGACCGCAAGGACCCCAACCGGTACTTCAACCTGGTCTTCTTCGACTCACACGAGTCGGCCATGGAGAATTCGGACCTGGCCGAGACCCAGCGCTTCTCTCAGGAGATGATGAAGTTCGCCGACGGGCCGCCGACGTTCTACGACCTGGACATCATCGACGACCGCTCGTGAGCGCCCTCGGGGGGTAGTGCCCGGGCCGGCCTAGGGTTGCCTATGGCCGACTCCACCCGCGCCCTGATCAGTGCCATCCTCGCTTTCTCGACCTTGCTGGCGACGGCGGCGTTGTGGCGGCACCCCCTGGCCCTCATCGTGCTGGTGCTGTCGGTGGGGCTGGGGATCTTCCTCCTTCGCCCGACCCGACCGAGCCTGATCGTCTACGCGGTGGGATTCGTGTTCGGTCCCACGGCCGAGGTCCTGGGGATTCACGCGGGCGCGTGGAGGTATTCGACGGGCGACTTCCTCGGCATCCCGGTCTGGTTGCCGTTCGTGTGGGGCAATGCCGCGCTGTTCATACAGAACACGGGCGAGGTCGCCACGAGCCTCTTCTCGCCAAATCGGCGTCGCGAAGCCCTGCCACGGGATCCGTCAGAGCAACGAGAGGATGAGCACCAGCCGGCTTGACCCGAGGAGCGCGGGCGGGGAATAATGAAAGTATATGAAAGAGCACCGAACTCTCCCGGATGGGTCCACCTTGACCCTCACGGTCGTCCCCTGGCCCGACGTGGTCATCGATGCCCTCGGCCACGACCCCCGCTCGCGCTACGTCGAGACCTACTGGCTGGCCGTCCTCGGTCCCTCGACGACCTGGCTGCTGCGGCGCCTGGCCTTCCGACTCGAGGCCGAGCCCGGCGGCTTCTCTCTCGACCTGGCTGAGACGGCCCGCAGCCTCGGTCTGGGGGCCAAGGGCGGTCGCCACTCCCCCTTCGTGCGGGCTCTCGGCCGGTGCGTGGCCTTCGACCTGGCCAGGCCCGAGAGCTACGACAGCCTGGCCGTCCGCCGTCGCCTCCCCCCGCTCAGCCGTCGCCAGGTCCTGCACCTGCCGCGGTCACTGCAACAGAGTCACCAGCGCTGGCAGGACGCCCAGCTGGGCCCGCCGGGCGCCGAGCATCAGGTTCGCCGCTCGCGCCAGCTGGCCCTCAGCCTGCGCCAGCTCGGTGAGGACCCCGAGGCCGTCGAGCGGCAGCTGCGCCGGTGGCGGTTCCCGCCAGCCCTGGCGAAGGGGTCGGCAGCCTGGGCTTGGGCGCAGCCGGCGCCCGTCAACGGGCGGCGGGGGGCTGGCGGCGAGGCGCCTCGAACCGCGACACCAGCTCGATGAGGGTGCGCACGCCGTAACCGGTGGCTCCCTTGCGGGTGTAGCCGTCGTCGGAATCGGAGCGCGCCGGGCCGGCGATGTCCAGGTGGGCCCAGGGGACCCCGTCGACGAACTCGCCGAGGATGAGCCCCGCCGTGAGCGCACCGGCGGCGCCAGCAGGGGAAGAGATGTTCTTCATGTCCGCCACCTCCGACTCGATGCCCTTCCGGTACTCCTCGGGCAGCGGGAGGGGCCAGACCAGCTCGCCGGCCCGCTCGGACGCTGCTCGCACCTGGTTCACGAGCTCCTCGTTGTTGCCCATGAGCCCGGCGATCTGGCGGCCGAGCGCGACGACGCAGGCGCCGGTCAGGGTCGCCACGTCGACGATGGCATCGGGAGCGGCCTCGACCGCCAGCGAGAGCCCGTCGGCCAGCACGAGCCGCCCCTCGGCATCGGTGTTGAGCACCTCGATCGTCTTGCCGTTGCGGATCTTCAGCACGTCGCCCGGCTTGATGGCTCGCCCGCCGGGCATGTTCTCGGTGGTTGGCACGATGGCGATCACCTTGACCCCGACGTCGAGGTCGGCCAGGGCCGACATGGTGGCGAGCACGGCGGCGCCCCCACCCATGTCCGTCTTCATCGTCATCATGCCGTCGGCGGTCTTGATCGACAGCCCTCCGGAGTCGAACGTGATCCCCTTTCCGACGAGGGCGACGGTCGGAACGTGCCCGTCACCGGTGCCAGGCGCCGGGTTCGACGGCTGATGGACGAGCTCGATCAGGCGAGGGGGCTCGTCCGAGCCCTGGGCCACGCCGGCCAGCCCGCCCAGGCCCTCGCTGGCGATCGCCACCTCGTCGAGGATGGTGACCGACATGCCATGACGGTCGGCCAGATCCCGGGCGACGTCGGCGAGGCGCCTCGGCGTCATCGCCCCGGCGGGCTCGTTCACCAGATCGCGGGCCATGCAGACCGCCTCGGCGATGCGGGCGCCCCGTGCCACGCCGGCTCCCAGTGCCACCGGATCGTCCCCGACGACCGACAGACGCGCCAGCCGGCTCGGCTTCGACTGACCCTTGTACGCCGTGAATTGGTACGTCGCCAGAGCGATCCCCTCCGCCACGGCTTCGCCGGCTTCCGCGGGGTCGAGCCCCGCCGGTCGTGGTCCCGGGAGGCTGAACGCCGCAGTCTCCGCGTGCCCGGAGGTCCGGGCGAAAGCCGCCCCCGCCTTCCGCAAGCTCTCACGCCCCACCTCACCCGGCTCGCCCAGGCCCACAGCCACCACGGTGACGCCGTCATCGCCCTGGAGCGGAATGGCCTCACCCACCTTGGCCTCGAAGCCCAGCTGCTCGCAGTACCGGCGGTCGATCTCGACCGGAGCGCCGGAGATGGGCTCCAGGCCGGCGAACACCGGGACGGCGAGGGCATCCAGATTGTCCGGAACCTCGCGGGCGGTGGTGAAGGCGATCGGCATCACGGCTCCTTGTGTGACCGGGATCTCTTGCCGCCCTGGCGACTGGGGAGGTGGTCCTCCTCCTGCCACCGGGCCATCGTCCAGCACAGGTCGGACAACCGGTTGAGGTAGGGGCCCACCAGTGACCCCTCGACGACTGGCAGGGACAGCCGCTCGGCGCGCCGCACCACCGTGCGGGCGGTGTCCAGGAGAGCTGCCACTCGCGTCTGTCCGGGTACCACGAACTCGGCCGGCATCTCGAAGCGCTCGTCGATGTCGTCGATCCGGGCCTCCAGGGCAGCCACCATCTCGGCGGTGACCAGGCTCACGCCGGGCGAGAGCTTGTGCCGGTTGTCGGGCGCCGTCGCCACCTCGGCCATGAGCACCCACAGGTCCCGCTCCAGAGCGATGAGCAGCTCGTCGAGCTCCGAGCCCCGCTCTGCCTCGGCCCGCGCGACACCCAGGGCGGCCTGGGCCTCGTCAACCGCCCCGTTGAGGTCGATCGTGGCGGAGTCCTTGCGCACCCGACCGCCGTACAGGAGGCCTGTGGTGCCGTCGTCGCCACGCCTGGTGTAGATCTTCACGGCAGCATCAATCTACCGGCGGGCAGGCGGGGCGCCCGGCGGCGGCGAGGGTCGGCCACGGCCCCCGGTAACCTGAACCGGCAATGACCAGCTATCTCGAGGCCCTGGCCGAGCGCGTCGTCGTGTTCGACGGCGCCATGGGCACCAACCTGCAGCTGGCCGGGCTGGGCCCGGACGACTTCGGCGGGGCCCAGCTCGAAGGCTGCAACGAGGTGCTGGTCAGCACCAGGCCCGACTTGGTGGCCGACGTGCACAGGTCGTTCCTCGATGTCGGCGTGGACGTGATCGAGACCGACACCTTCGGCGCCTTCCCCACCGTCCTGACCGAATATGGCATCGCCGATCGGGCCCACGAGCTCAACTTGACCGCCGCCCGCCTGGCCCGGGAGGTGGCCGACGGCTACGCCAGGCCCGACCGACCCCGCTGGGTCGCCGGCAGCATCGGCCCCGGCACCAGGTTCCCGTCGCTGGGCCAGATCCGGCTGGCCGAGCTGCGGGACGCCTACGAGGTGCAGGTCCGGGCGCTCCTCGAGGGCGGCGTCGATCTCTTGGTCATCGAGACCGTCTTCGACCTGCTCCAGGCCAAGGCGGCCATCATCGCCTCCCGTCGGGCGATGGCGGCCATCGGACGCCAGGTCCCGATCCAGGTCCAGGTCACCATGGAGCTGACCGGGCGCATGCTCCCGGGCACCGAGATCGGAGCCGCATTGTGCGCGCTCGACGCCATGCGGCCCGACGTCATCGGTCTCAACTGCGCCACCGGGCCGGCCGAGATGGGCGAGCACCTGCGCCACCTCTCGCACCACTCCCGCATGCCCATCTCCTGCCAGCCGAACGCGGGTCTCCCGTCGGTCGTCGAAGGCCACATGCACTACGACCTGACGCCCGAGCAGCTGGTCGAGTTCCATAGGCGGTTCATCACCGACATGGGAGTGTCGGTCGTCGGAGGCTGCTGCGGCACGACGCCCGAGCACCTCCGCCAGGTGGTGGACAGCTGTGGCGGGCTGACGCCGGCCCATCGTTCGCCGGAGCCCGAGCCTGGCGCCGCCTCGCTGTACACCAACGTCCCGTTCTCGCAGGAGACCTCGTTCCTGGTGGTGGGCGAGCGAACGAACGCCAACGGCTCCAAGCGCTTTCGTGAGGCGATGCTGGCGGGGGACTGGGACACCTGCACGGCCATGGCGCGCGACCAGGTGAAGGAGGGCGCCCACCTCATCGACGTCTGTGTCGACTACACCGGCGCCGACGGCCGCGCCGACATGGAGCAGGTGGCCAGCCGCCTGGCCACCCAGGCCAGCCAGCCCATCGTGCTCGACTCGACCGAGGCCGAGGTGGTCGAGACCGGGCTCTCGTGGATCGGCGGGCGGGCCGTGCTCAACTCGGTGAACCTCGAGGACGGCGACGCGCCGGGCACCAGGCTCGACCGCTTCCTCTCCCTGGCCCGCGAGTACGGGGCTGCCGTCGTGTGCACCTGCATCGACACCGAGGGCCAGGCCCGGACCGCTGACTGGAAGCTGCGGGCGGCGCGGGCCATCCACGACGTCGCCGTGGACCGCTATGGGCTGGAGCCGTCCGATCTCCTGTTCGACCCGCTCGCCCTGCCGTTGTCAACGGGCATGGAGGAGAGCCGACGCGACGGCATCGAGACCATCGAGGGGATCCGCCGCATCAAGGCCGAGCTGCCCGGTGTGTACACGATCATCGGCCTCTCCAACGTGTCCTTCGGTCTGTCTCCCGCCGCGCGCCACGTGCTCAACTCGGTGTTCCTCCACGAGTGCGTCGACGCCGGCCTCGACGCCGCCATCGTGCACGCCGGGCGCATCCTCCCCCTCAACCGGATCGACGAGCGTCAACGCCAGGTCTGCCTCGATCTCATCTACGACCGCAGAGGCGACGGCTACGACCCGCTGGGCGAGCTGTTGTCGCTCTTCGAAGGCGTGTCGTCGAGCGCCACGTCGACCGCCGAGGACCGCAGCGGCTGGAGCCTCGAGCGACGTCTGGAGCAGCGCATCGTCGACGGCGACCGCAACGGCCTCGAGCCCGAGTTGGACCAGGCCATGGGCGCCGGCTGGTCCGCCCTCGGCATCGTCAACGACCTGCTACTTGCCGGGATGAAGACGGTCGGCGAGCTGTTCGCCTCGGGCGAGATGCAGCTCCCGTTCGTCCTTCAGTCGGCCGAGACCATGAAGGCCGCGGTTGCCCACCTGGAGCCGCACATGGAGCACGCCGACCAGGGCGGCAAGGGCCGGGTCGTGCTGGCCACGGTCAAGGGCGACGTGCATGACATCGGCAAGAACCTGGTCGACATCATCCTCACCAACAACGGCTACGAGGTGCACAACCTCGGGATCAAGGTCTCGATTGGCGAGATGCTGACCAAGGCCGAGGAGGTGGGAGCCCACGCCCTCGGCATGAGCGGGCTGCTCGTGAAGTCGACCCTCATCATGCGGGAGAACCTCGAGGAAATGAACGATCGCGGGCTCTCCCGCCTGCCTGTGCTGCTGGGGGGAGCCGCCCTCACCCGCACGTATGTCGAGAGGGACCTGCGCCAGCTCTACCAGGGGCGCCTGTTCTATGGCCGCGACGCCTTCGAAGGCCTGCGCACGATGGACCGCCTGCGGGAGCTCCAGCGCTCGGGCGACGACGACCCGAGCTTCGGCCGCGAGCTGGGTGGTCGGGACCTACCGCCCCGCAAGAGCCAGCGGACGGCCGAAGTCAACCCCGACGATGTACCCGCCCGATCGCCCGAGGTGCCGGCGGACAACCCGGTGTTCGACCCGCCGTTCGTCGGATCGGAGCTCGCCAAGGGCGTCGGCATCGACGAGATCGCCGCCTACCTGAACGAGACAGCGCTGTTCCGCAACCAGTGGGGGTATCGACCCGAAGGCGGCGAGTCGGACGCCGAGTTCAAGACCCGAGTCCGCGCCGTCCTTCGGGACCAGCTGGCCGAGGCGCGAGCGAGCGGCGTCCTCGTGCCCCAGGTGGCATGGGGCTACTTCGCCGCCAACGCCGACGGCGACGACCTCGTGATCTGGAAGGACGAGGCCCGCCAGGCCGAGTGGCTCCGGTTCACATTCCCCCGCCAGCAGAAGGCACCGTGGCTCTGCATCGCCGATTTCTTCCGGTCCACGGCGTCAGGAGATCGCGACTGGGCCTCCTTCCAGGTCGTCACCATGGGCCAGGCCGTCTCGGAAGCGACCGCCCGCCTGTTCGCCGATGACAAGTACCAGGCATACCTCCTGCTGCATGGCCTCGGGGTGGAGATGGCCGAGGCCCTTGCCGAGCTCTGGCACCGCCGCATACGGGAAGAGTGGGGGTTCGCCGACGAGGACGGTCCCAGTCTGGGTGGGCTCTTCCGTCAGAAGTACCGCGGCGGGCGCTACTCGTGGGGGTATCCCGCGTGCCCCAATCTCGAGGACAACGCCAAGGTGGCCGAGCTCCTCGAGGTCGAGCGCATCGGAGTGGAGCTGAGCGAGGGGTTCCAGCTGCACCCGGAGCAGACCACCTCGGCCATCGTCTGTCACCACCCGCGGGCCAAGTACTTCGTGGCCTGACGCTCGCTTACAGCGCCAGCGTCGTACCTCCATCGACGACGACGGCGGCCCCGTTCACGAACCCGGCCGGCTCGGAGCACAGGAAGGCGACGACCTTGCCGAAGTCGGCGGGATCCCCCATGCGAACGCTGGCGCCTCCCAACTGCACCATCCGGTCGGTGGCGTGCGGTCCGGGACAGGCGAGGTTCAAGGTGACGCCATCGTCGGCCAGGTCGGCGGCTGCCGTCTTGGCCCAGGCCCACAAGCCAACCCTCGCCGTGTTGGAGAGCGCCAGCGTGGGGACGGGCTGCTTGACGGAGTACGACGTGATGAAGCAGATACGTCCCCATTCCCGGGCCCGCAGCGGTGAGGCGGCGGCGCGGGCCAACCGCACCGAGGTGAGCAGGTTGGCTCCGATGGCCGCCTCGAGCGCGGCGTCGTCGACCTCCAGGGCGCGGCCGAGCGGAGGGCCCCCGGCGTTGGCAACCAGGACGTCGAGGCCGCCGAAACGCCGGACCGTCTCCTCGACGAGCCGAGCCGGTGCGGCGGGATCGGTCACGTCCGCCACCACCGCGGCGACCTCGGCCCCGCGCCCGGCCCGCGACCGCAGAGCCGATGCCGCGCCCTCGATGGAGTCCTGGCCGCGGCCGCAGATCAGAACGCTCGCGCCCTCTTCGACCAACGCCGAGGCCGAGGCGAAACCGAGCCCGCGTGACGAAGCGGTCACGAGCGCGACACGCCCCTCGAGGCCGAGGTCCACCTCGGTCAGCCCGCCGCTGAACGTGCAGCGGCAGCAGCCGCTGCGCCCCGCGCGTGGTAGCTGGACCTGGTCAGCGGCGATGCCTCGACGTGCGTCAGCCCGAGCGCCATTCCCGCCCGACGGAGCTCCTCGAACTCCTCGGGCCGCCACCAGCGCGCCACCGGCAGGTGGTCAGCTGTCGGTCGCAGGTACTGGCCGAGCGTCACGATGTCGACGCCGACCGCCCGCAGATCCGCCAGGGCCCCGACTACCTCGCTCTCGGTCTCACCCATCCCGAGGATCAGCCCGGACTTGGCGACCAGCCCGGCTTCCTTGGCTCGCGCCAGCACGGACAGGCTCCTGGCATAGGACGCCGACGGCCGCACCGCCCGCTGGAGGCGGGCGACGGTCTCCAGGTTGTGGTTCAACACCGCGGGGCGCGCCTCGAAGATCGTGCTCAAGGCGGCCTCGTCTCCCTTGCAGTCAGGGATGAGGACCTCGACCGCCGCTCCTGGGCAGCGCCGCCGGATGGCCTGGATGGTGGCGGCGAACGCGCTCGCTCCACCGTCGGGCAGATCGTCGCGGGCCACCGCCGTCACCACGACGTGGGCCAGGCCCAGTCGGTCCGTCGCGTCGGCCACCCGGTCGGGTTCGCCGAGATCGATCGGCCCGGGGTGTCGGGTGTCGACGAGGCAGAACCCGCAGGCTCTCGTGCACCGCTCCCCGTTGATCATGAACGTGGCGGTGCCCTCGGCCC
Source organism: Acidimicrobiales bacterium (assembly GCA_036270875.1). NCBI lineage: Bacteria > Bacillati > Actinomycetota > Acidimicrobiia > Acidimicrobiales > Acidimicrobiales bacterium. The sequence goes on along the minus strand of DATBBR010000074.1, from coordinate 17,379 downwards.
AACACTCGAAGATGTTGGGGCACCCCGCCTCCTCGCACACCGTTACCAAGTCGAGGCTGCGCATCGTCCGCTTGAGGTCGCGGTACTCGGGACCCATGACCGCCTTGGCCCTGATCCAGCGCGGCTTGGGCTCCGCCAGCGCGACGCCCCCCGCTGGGTCCACCCCCGCTTGCGCCAATCGTCCCTCGAGCCGACTCCCTGCTTTGGTGAACGTGGAGAGATCGGTGGGCGCCACCCGCCAGGCAACGTCCTGGCGCTCGAGTCGCTCGGCGCCGTCACCCCACAGACGAGCGGCTCGGGACGCCACGGCGTCGACTACCGTCGACATGGCGACGTGGATGCCTTCCGCGGCCAGTGACGTCACCGCCTTGTCGGAAATGCCGCAGGGAACGATGTGCTCGAACATGGCCAGGTCGGGATCGACGTTGAAGGCGAAGCCGTGCATCGAGCGTCCCCTGCCGATGCGGACACCGATCGCCGCGATCTTGCGGGGCGCAGCGCCGTCGGGTTCGACCCACACGCCGGGGTATCCGCCCAGGCGACCGGCACCGGGCAGGCCGAGGTCGGCGAGCACGTCGATGACCAACTGCTCGACGGAGCAGACGTAGGACCGGGTTGCTCCCGGAACGGTCGGCACGCTGACGATCGGGTAGCCGACCAGCTGGCCCGGCCCGTGGTAGGTGACATCACCTCCCCGATCGGCCCGCACCAGCTCGGCCCCCACCGACTCAGGGGGTACCAGCACGTGGTCAGGCCGGGCACTGACGCCGAGCGTGTACACGTGGGGATGCTCGAGGAGGAGCAGGTAGTTGTCAGCGGCGCCGGCGAAGAGCGCCCGCTGGAGCGCGTGGGCATCGCGGTAGCGGACCCGTCCGAGCCAGCGTGCTCGTAGCACCGTCGACCGCAACTCCCGCGCCTAGAGCTCCTGGGCCCAGTCCCGGGTCTCGACGACCTCACGGAGCTTGGCCAGGAACCGGGACGCATAGGCACCGTCGACCGCCCGATGGTCGAACGACAGGGCCAGCACACCCACCGAGTGGATGGCAATGCCCTCGCTGCCGTCGGGGAGGGTCACCACCACTGGACGCCGTTTGACTCCGTCGGTCGACAGGATGCCGACCTGAGGCTGGTTGATGATCGGGATCGTGATCAGCGTCCCGAACGGGCCCGGGTTGGTGATGGTGAACGTGCCCCCAGTGATGTCGTCGGCGCTGAGCTTGCGCTCCCGCGCCCGGCTGGCGAGGTCGGCCGCCTCTCTCGCCAGGGCCGGGAGCCGCTTGCCGTCGGCAGAGTGGATGACAGGCACGATGAGGCCCTCGGCGTCGAGGTCCACGGCGATTCCCAGATGAATGTCGTGGTGGACGACGAGGGCGTCGTCGCCCACCGACGCGTTCAGGTGGGGGAAGGCCCGCAGGGCTTCGATCGTCGCCCGGACGACAAAGGGCAGGTACGTGAGCGAGAAGCCCTCGTCGGCCCTGAACCGCTCGCGCTCGGCCCGTCGCACCCGATCCACCGCTTCGAAGTCCGCCTCTATCGCCACCAGCGTGTGGGCCGAGGTGGCCTTCGACCGGACCATGTGCTCGGCCGTCCGCCGCCGGATGTTGGAAAACGGGATGACCTCGTCCCGCTCGCCTGCCGGCGCAGCGACCACCGGCGGCCGGGTCGGAGGCGCCGCTGGAGCCGGCGGGGCAGTCCGGGCCGGCGCCTGCCGGGCCGATGCGCCACCCGCCCCGCTGCGATCGTCGATGACCGCCAGCACGTCGGCCCGGGTGATCCGGTTACCGGCCCCGGTGCCGCGGATCTCGGACGGATCGAGGTCGTGCTCGGCGAGGAGACGGCGGACGACTGGGGAGAGCACCTGTCCCCCGCCGCGTTGGCCGTCCGTGGGGGCTTGCTCGGTCGCCCTGGCCGGTGCCGGTGTCTGTGCCGGCGCGGGCTCGGGTGGGGGTGGCGGTGGCTCGGGCTCGGGTTCGGGTTCGGGTGCCGATGGCGCAGGCTCGGGCGGCGGCGACGGGGCCTGGGCCGGCTCGGGTGCCGCGGCGGCGCCGTCGCTGCCATCCGCCCCCGATGGCGGCTCGGGGGTGATCACGGCCAGCCGCGCCCCAACGTCCACCGTGTCGCCCTCGGGGACCAGGATCTCGGCCAAGTAGCCCGCCGACGGCGAAGGAACCTCGGAGTCGACCTTGTCCGTCGAGACCTCGAAGAGCACCTCGTCCTGGCCGATCTGGTCCCCAACCTGCTTGAGCCATTTCGTGATGGTCCCCTCGGTCACCGTCTCACCGAGCTGGGGCATGGTGACGTCAGCCAACGTGCAGTCCCCTCCCCGTCATGGCCAGCACGGTCTCGCCGAACGCCTCGGACAGCGTCGGGTGGGGCTGGATGAAGTGCGCCGCATCTTCCGCCGTCGCCTCCCAGTTCACGGCCAGATACCCCTGACCGAGCTGCTCGGTGACCCAGGGCCCGACCATGTGAACCCCCAGGAGCCGTCCGGCACGACCATCGGTACCCCGCTCGGCGATCACCTTGACCAAGCCCTCCGTCTCGCCCACGATCTTGGCCCGGCTGTTGCCGCCGTACGGGTCCTTCTTCACGACCACGTCGTAACCGGCGTCCCGTGCCGCCGCCTCGGACAGGCCGGCGAACGCCACCTCGGGGTGGGTGTAGATGCACCACGGGACGGTGGCGTAGTCGACCGGCACAACGGGCTCGCCGAGCATGTCCTTGATGGCCACGATGGCCTCGGCGAAGCCGACATGGGCCAGCTGCGCCGTCGGAACGACGTCCCCCACCGCATAGACGCCGTCGGCGGTGGTGCGCATGTGGTCGTCGACTCGCACGAAACCACGCTCGTCCAGCTCGACGCCGGCGTCCGGGTTCGCCAAACCGTGGCTGTCGGGCCGCCGCCCCACGGACACGACCACCGCGTCCACGCTCACCTGCCCGCCGTCGCCGAAGGACACGGTCGTTCCTTTCCCATTGGGCTGATGGCCGTGGACCTCTACCCCCGTCTGGACCTCGATGCCGCGCTTCTTGAACGACCGGGCCACGGCGCCGGAGACTTCCGCGTCGCAACCGGGGATGAGCGACGGCAGGACCTCCAGCACCGTCACCTGGGTCCCGAGATCGGCCATCATCGAGGCGAACTCGCAGCCGATCGCCCCGCCCCCGATGACCACAGCGGACGCCGGCAGGCGCTCCAGCTCGAGGACCTCGTCGGAGCTCATCACCAGCTGCCCGTCGATCTCGAAGCCCGGGATCGTCCTCGGTACCGACCCCGCGGCCAACACGACGTGGCGGCCCACGAGCTCGGACCCGTCGTCGACGCGTACCAGGTGATCAGCGGCCAGCGAGCCCGCGCCGATCACGGTCGTGATCTTGCGGTGCTTCATGAGGCCAGCGAGACCCTTCCACAGCTGGTCCACGACCTTCTGCTTCCGCGCCTGGCTGGTACCGAAGTCGACGCTCGGCTGGCTGGCCTGGATGCCGAACTCCTTGGCCCCTGCCACCGTCCGGAACACGGTCGCCGTCTCCAGGAACTCCTTGGCCGGGATGCACCCCCGGTGCAGGCAGGTCCCCCCTACTTTGTCCTTCTCGACCACTGCCACCGACAGCCCGGCGGCGGCGCCGTAGAGGGCGGCGGCATAACCTCCGGGCCCCCCGCCGATGACCACGACATCGAACTCGCGGGCCGTGCTGACCACCTCCTCTCGACTGCCTTCAGCCTAGTAACTCTCCCCACTCTGGCAGGACCGCCGCTCCGCCGCCGGACCCGTACCACGGCATCGGGGACAACTACTCGGTTCCACCTTTTGGCGAAATGGGCGCAGCGTCACCTCACTGGTTGCCCACTTTCGACAAGAGGTGGAACCGGAGCAATGCACCCGAGTGGGCGCAGCGCTCGGGCTCGCCCGGCCACATTTCGACAAGAGGTGGACCGCGGCCCCGTCGACCGTTGGCGGGCGCCCCGGCGATACACCCCCTCGCTAGCGTCCGCTTCGTGATCACCAGACGGTCTGATGGCAAGCCTGAGTCGGCCGACCTGTGGGGCCGCTGCCTCCGTCATGCCGCCCTCGCGATCCTGATCCTCGCCGCCGGCCCGCTGACGGTTGGACAGATCATGGCGGGCATCGAGGCCCGAGGTCGCCGCATCACGGCTCGCTCCCCACGCCAAGCCCTCGCCGACGCGCTCGCGTACGAGCGGGGGCGAGGCCGGGTTGTGCGGGTGTGCCATGGGACCTACACGGCCCGTCAACTCCCGAAGACGACGCGGTGGCGAATCCTCAACCGGTACGGGCGAGCGCCCCGGTTAGGGCCGGCGGATGAGAGTCTGCACGATGCCGGGAAGGGCAGCCGGACCGGAGACGGGATCGAAGGCGTCCGACGCGCCGGTCAGGCGGGCGTCCTCCTCGTCGGTGAGCTCCAGGTCGGCGGCGGCGGCATTGGACTCGAGCTGGGCGACACTGCTCGCGCCGGGGATGGCTACGACGTTCGGGCGCCGGAGGACCCACGCCAGCGCCACCTGAGAGGCCGTGGCGTCGTGCACCTTGGCGATGTCCCGCAGGGCCGCGAGCAGCGGGGCTCCCCGCTCCAGGTTCTCGGGGAGGAACAGGCTGGAGAACGCGCGCATCCCACCGGGGCGGTTCTCGCTGCTGTAACGACCGGAGAGGAACCCCTGACCGAGCGGGCTGTAGGCAATGACGAGACGGTCGTTCCCCTGCGCCCACCCCAACAATTCCTTCTCCGGGCGTCGCGCCACCAGGCTGTATTTGACCTGGTTGCTCAGCACCGGTGCGCCGAGGGCGGCCTCGGCCTCTCGCCAGCCGCCGAGGGAGAAGTTGCTCACGCCCACGTGGCGCACGAGGCCCGAGCGCCGGAGCTGGCGCATACCCGACATCGTCGGGCCGATGGGGACGACGGGGTTGGGCCAATGGAGCTGGTACAGGTCCAGGTAGTCGACGTTCAACCGACGGACGCTGCCCCTCGCCCGCTGCTCGACGACGGGGGGGATGGGCATCACGGGAAGGATCTTGGTGGCGAGGAAGACCTCATCCCGGCGGCCGGTGATCGCCCGCCCGACGATGCGCTCCGATCGACCGAAGGCGTAGCTCTCGGCCGTGTCGATGAGGTTGATCCCCAGGTCGAGGGCGCGACTGACGATGTCGAAGGCGTCGTGCTCCGCATAGGCCGAGCCGTAACCCCACTCCCTCGATCCGAACTGCCAGGTGCCCAGCCCGACCGCCGACACCCGAACCCCACCAACCTCCAAGTAGCGCATCGGCTCAGCTTATTGCGCTATCTGGGCTGCATCCTCAGGCCGCCGTCGAGGCGGATGACCTCGGCGTTCAGGTACCGGTTCTGGCAGAGATGGACGACGAGGGCGGCGAAGTCGTCGGGCGTACCTAGCCGCTTGGGGAAGGGCACACCGGCGGCCAGGGCCTGGCGCCCTTCGTCGGGGAGCAGGCCGAGCAGGGGCGTGTCCATGACGCCCGGCGCGATCGTGAGCACCCGGATCCCCGATGGCGACAGATCGCGAGCCGCGGGAACGGTCATGCCCACGATCCCTCCCTTGGAGGCCGAGTAGGCGATCTGGCCGATCTGGCCTTCGAAGGCGGCGATCGACGCGGTGTTCACGATCACACCTCGCTCGTCATCATCGAGGGCGTCGGTCTTGACCATCGCCGCGGCGGCGAGGCGCATCACGTTGAACGTACCGATCAGGTTGACGCTCACGACGAAACGAAAGGCGTCGAGGTCGTGGGGCGCGCCGCTGCGGTCGACCAGTCGCGACGCACTGCCGACGCCGGCGCAGTTGACGGCGATGCGCAGGGGGCCTGACTGGGCAGCGTGGTCGACGGCGGCTCCGACCTGCGCCGGGTCGGTGACGTCGGCAGCCACGAACGAGGTAGCGCCGCCAAGCTCCTTGGCCAGGGCCTCGCCTCGCTCGGCGTTGCGGTCGACAATCGTGCACGCCGCTCCGTTGCCGACGAGCACGCGCGCCGTCGCCTCACCGAGTCCGGACGCCCCTCCGCTGACCAGTGCCGAGCTCCCGTCGATGCGCATGGTCAGGAACTCTACGTCGGAGGCCCGTAGCCCCCACCACCCGGGGTCCGCATGCGGAGAACGTCGCCCGGGCTCAGCTCGAGGGTCACCTTGGGGGGGAGCAGTCGGGCCCGACCCTCCTCTCCTGCCGGCAGCAGCCAGTTCTCGCCTCGCCCACCGGGCTCTCCTCCCGCCAATCCCCACGGCTGACTGACCCGACGCTCGGTCACCAGAGAGACCGTGACCGGCTCCAGCGCCTCCAGATCGCGCTCGATGCCCTCCCCGCCGGGCCAGCGGCCCCGTCCGCCGCTGCCCCGGCGCAGCCGGTACCGGCGCACCCGGAGGCCGAAGGACCGCTCGAGGGCCTCCACCGGCGTGTTGCGGGTGTTCGTCATGGCCGTATGGACCCCGCTCATGCCGGCCCGGCTCGGGCGCGCGCCCTGTCCACCCCCGATCGTCTCGTAATACACCCAGCCGCGGCCGCCGATCATGACGTTGTTCATGGTCCCCTGGCCGGCGGCTCCCACCCGATCGGGGGCGGCCTCGGCGAGGACCCGCAGGCACACGTCGGCGACCCGCTGGCTGACCTCGACGTTGCCGGCGCCCACCGCGGCCGGGGGTCGGGCGGCCACGATCGTGCCGGGCGGGGCCACGACCCGCACCGGCCGGAGCGCACCGCCGTTGGCGGGGATGGTCGGATCCGTTGCCGCCCGCACGGCGAAGGCGACGGCACTCACCGTGACGGCCTCGACGGCGTTGACGTTCCCCCGCTGCTGAGGCGACGAACCCGTGAAGTCGAACACCGCTTCGTCGCCCGCGACGGTGAGCCGGACGCTGATCTCCGCCCCCCCAGCCGAGTCGAGGACGTCGGTGAACGACCAGGACCCGTCGGGCAGCGCGGCGAGGGCCGCCCGCATGCGCCGCTCGCCGTAGACGACCACCTCGTCCACCGGCGCGCCGGCGGCGAGGATCTCGGCCATCCGCTCGACCCCGACGCTGTTGGCGCCGATCTGGGCGTCAAGGTCGCCCCTCCGTTCCTCGGGGGTGCGCGAGTTGGCCACAAGGAGGGCTTCGATCTCGGGCACGAGACGCAGCGGCGGGATGCGCAAGCCTTCCTGATAGATCTCGGTGGCGTCGGGCGGTATCGAGCCGGCCGCCATCCCTCCGACGTCGGAGTGGTGGGCGCGGTTGGCGATCCAACCCGACAGGACATCGCCGACGAAGCACGGGGAGACGAGGGTCAGGTCGTTGAGGTGGGTGCCGCCGGCGAACGGGTCGTTGAGCACGAGCCGGTCGCCGGGCCGCAGCGGCCCATCGAGCTCGCCGGCCCCGTCGATGACGGCCCGGACCGACGCCGGCATCGAGCCGAGGTGCACGGGGATGTGCTCGGCCTGCACCAGCAGCTCGCCCCCGGAGGTGAACAGGGCGGCCGAGCAGTCAGCCCGCTCCTTGATGTTGGGGCTGAACGCCGAGCGCCGGAGCACGGCGCCCATCTCCTCGGCCACACCCGTGAGCCGGGAGACGAGCACCTGCAGCGAGGCAGGGTCGAGGGTCATCTCTTGAGCACCCAGGCGCCGTCGGGAGCGACCTCCGCCCGCCAGCCGTCGGGGATCCACAGCGTGCAGTCGGGTTCGGAGACCACGCACGGTCCGCTGGCTGGCTGACGGGCGGGCGGGGGGCCGAGGTCTTCCGCCGTGAGGGGAGCGGGCGCCGTCGCCCGGGCCCGCAGGGCGACGACCTCCACCGGCGCGCCGGGTCTGGAGAACCCGTTCCGGCGCAGGTGCTCCGCCGGGAACGCTTCGGGCGACGGCACGGTGAGCTCGTGGCTCTGGCCGGCGTAGCGGCAGTCCACCGCCGTCTCGACGACGACCTCGCGATCCTCGGCTGCCATCTGCTCGGCGGCGCGGCCAGCGAGCTCGGCGAGAGCCTGCGACAGGCCGTCGACCGACCCCGGCGTCGGCCACGACCGGACAAGGTCGGCTTGGCGCGGAGAGCACAGCAGGCCGACGGCCGAGAGCACCCCGGCGCGGGGCGGCACCACGACCGCGGCCATATCGAGGGCTTCCGCGAGGGCACAGGCGTGGAGGGGGCCCGCACCGCCGAAGGCGACGAGGGCCAGCGATCGCGGATCGACGCCGCGTTGGACCGACACGACCCGCAGCGCCTGTTCCATGGTCGCGTCCACCACCTCGATCACGCCCTTGGCGTGCATGCCGCCATGATCGAGCGCCCGCCGGGCGGCGCGATCGTCAAGGGGGCCAATCCCAGGGAAGGCTGTGCCCGCGGCGATGCGCCCCTCTACCAGGTCGGCATCGGTCACCGTCGCCGCCGTGTCCTGGCGTCCGTAGCAGGCGGGTCCGGGGTCTGCTCCCGCCGACTGCGGGCCCACGACGAGGGCGCCGCCGGGGTCGATGCGCGCCATCGACCCGCCGCCGGCGCCGATGCTGTGGATGTCGAGAGCGGGTAGCCGCAGCGGCAGACCGGCGATGGTCCGCTGCCCGGCCGGCTCCGGGACGCCGTCACGTACGAGGCAGACGTCGGTGCTGGTGCCCCCCATGTCGAAGGTGATCACGTCGGGGTAGCCGGCGGCCGCGGCAGCTGCCGCCCCCGCCTGGACCCCGCCGGCCGGTCCCGACAGCAGCAGCGTCGCCGGCTTCGCCGCCGCCTGGTCGACCGGCACGAGGCCTCCCGCCGATGTCATCACCAGAACGCTGTCGGCCATGGTCGCCAACCGGGCCAGGTAGTCGCCGCAAGTGGGACCGAGGTGGGCGCTCACCACTGTGGTCACCGTCCGCTCGTACTCCCGGAACTCCGGCGACACCTGACTCGAGCGCCACACGGGCAACCCCAGCGGGGCCAGACGCTCGGTCAGCTCGCGTTCGTGGGACTCGTCGAGGTCCGAGTGCAGCAGGCAGACGGCGAGCGCCTCGACCCCTCTCGGTACTCTCGGCAGCTCCCGAGCGAGGGGTTCGAGCTGTGCGCCGGTGGCGTCCAGCCGCCCTGCCACCTCGAGTCGCAGCTCCCGGGGAACGAGGGGTTCGGGCCGGTCGATCCACTGGTCGTAGAGCGCGGGCCGATCCTGGCGGGCGATCTCGATCACGTCGGCGAAGCCCAGGGTGGTCACGAGGGCGACTCGGGCGCCGCGCCGCTCCAGCAGGGCGTTGGTCGCCACCGTCGTGCCGTGAGCGAGCAGGTCGGGCCGGCCCACGCGCCGGAGCGCGTCGGCAACAGCCAGCGACGGGTCCTGCGGTGTCGATGGAGCCTTGAGCACGCGCCCGTCGTCGCTGACCACGTCGGTGAAGGTGCCCCCGGTGTCGACCCCGACCGACACGATCGTCTCGCTAGCCAACGACCGGAGGGCCGTCACCCTCCCGGCCGACCTGGGTGCGAGCCGCCTCCACCGCCAGAGCGTCGACGAGGTCGTTGTAGGGATCGGTGGAATGCCCCTTCACCCACCGGAAGGTCACCCCGGCCTCCGAGCGCACCAGATCGACGAGCGGCTTCCACAGGTCCTGGTTGGCGACGGGCTTTCCGCGCGCGTTGCGCCAGCCCTTCCGTACCCAGGTCTCCCACCACCGCTGCCGGAAGCAGTTGACCACGTAGATCGAGTCGCTCACCACCTCCACGGGCGTCTCCAGCGCCCGGAGGGCCTCGAGGGCCGCCGTGATCTCCATGCGCTGGTTGGTGGTCGTCGGCTCGGCGCCGCTGGCGAAGCGACCGCCGGGGACCGCCCAGGCCCACCCGCCCGGGCCCGGGTTCCCGATGCAGGCGCCGTCGGTGTACACGATCGTGGCCATCTCCAACAGCATGCCCCGAGAGCCTCTCCTAACCGACCGAAAGCGCGAGGATGGACTGGTGATATTCGACGGTTTTTCCCATCAGCTTCCGGACATCGACCCCGAGGAGACCCTCGAGTGGCTCGACTCGTTCGACTCCATCGTGGAGACCCGGGGCCGGACCAGGGCCAGCTTTCTGCTCATGAAGCTGCTGGAGCGGGCCCGGGCGGCCCAGGTGGGATTTCCAGCCACGGTCTCGACGCCGTACATCAACACGATCCCGCCCGAGGACGAGCCGTGGTTCCCCGGCGACGAGCACATGGAGCGGCGAATCCGCGCGTTCATACGGTGGAACGCGGCGGTGATGGTCACGAGGGCGAACGCCCGCTCGGAGGGCATCGGGGGGCACCTGGCCACCTACGCCAGCTCGGCGTCGCTCTACGAGGTCGGGTTCAACCACTTCTTCAGGGGCAAGGACGACGGTACTGCCGGCGACCAGGTCTTCTTCCAGGGTCACGCCTCCCCGGGCATCTACGCGCGCGCCTACCTCGAGGGGCGGCTGACCGAGACCCAACTGGACAACTTCCGCCAGGAGATCGGGGGCGAGGGACTCTCGAGCTATCCCCATCCCCGGCTGATGCCGGAGTTCTGGGAGTACCCCACCGTGTCGATGGGGCTGAGCCCGATCAACGCGGTGTACCAGGCGCGCTTCAACCGCTACCTCCGGCACCGGCACCTCGCCGACACCACCGCGGCACGGGTGTGGTGCTTCCTCGGCGACGGCGAGGTGGACGAGCCCGAGACCCTCGGCGGCCTGTCGCTGGCGGCCCGCGAAGGGCTCGACAACCTCGTCTTCGTCGTCAACTGCAACCTCCAGCGCCTCGACGGGCCGGTGCGAGGCAACGGAAAGATCATCCAGGAGCTGGAGGCGACGTTCCGCGGCGCGGGCTGGAACGTGATCAAGGTGATCTGGGGCTCCAAGTGGGACGAGCTGCTGATGCGCGACGTCGACGGCGCGCTGGTCAACAAGATGACCACCACGGTGGATGGCGAGTACCAGAAGTACGCGACCGAGTCGGGGGCCTACATCCGCGAGCACTTCTTCGGTCCCGACCCGCGGCTGCGGCGGATGGTCGAGCACCTATCCGACGCCGAGCTGCAAGCGCTGCCGCGCGGCGGTCACGACTACCGCAAGCTCTATGCCGCCTATAAGGCGGCCACCGAGCAGCAGGGAACTCCCACCGTCATCCTGGCCAAGACGATCAAGGGCTGGACCCTCGGGCCAGAGATCGAGGCCCGCAACGCCACCCACCAGATCAAGAAGATGAGCAAGGCACAGCTCCTGCGCCTCCGCGAGCGCCTGTACCTCGAGGACGAGATCCCCGACCAGGCCCTCGACGCCGAGCTGCCGCCTTACTACCGGCCCGCTCCCGGCTCGCCAGCGCACGACTACCTGATGACCCGCCGCAAGGCCCTCCACGGTCCATTGCCTACTCGGGTCGTGCGGGCGAGGCCGCTGCCGGCACCGGATCCCAAGGCGTTCGCGGAGTTCCTGGGCGGCTCCAGGAACCAGGCGGTGTCGACGACGATGGCGTTCGCCAGGCTTTTGCGCAACCTTCTGCGTGACGACTCCATCGGTAGCCGCGTGGTGCCGATCATCCCTGACGAGGCCCGCACGTTCGGCCTTGACGCCTTGTTCAAGGAGGTGAAGATCTACGCCGCCGGCGGGCAACGGTACACGCCCGTGGATGCCGACCTGCTGCTGTCGTACTCGGAGAGCGAGTCGGGCCAGATCCTGGAGGAGGGCATCACCGAGGCCGGCTCCATGGCCAGCTTCACGGCCGCCGCCACCTCGTATGCCACCTGGGGCCAGCCCATGCTCCCCTTCTACGTCTTCTACTCGATGTTCGGGTTCCAGCGGGTGGGCGACCTGGCCTGGTCGCTCGGTGACTCCAGGGGACGCGGCTTCCTGCTCGGGGCCACCGCCGGGCGCACGGCGTTGAACGGCGAGGGCCTCCAGCACCAGGACGGCCACTCACACGTGCTGGCGTCGACGTTCCCCAATCTCTCGGCCTACGACCCCGCCTTCGCCTACGAGGTGGCCGTCATCGTGTCCGAGGGCATCACCCGCATGTACGGCGACGAGCCCGAGGATCGCTTCTACTACCTCACGCTCTACAACGAGAACTACGTGATGCCGGCATTGCCCGAAGGCGCGGACCGCGACCGGGTGAGAGAGGGTGTCATCCGGGGGATGTACCGCTTCGCGGGCCCACCCCAGGGGCCACGGGGCAAGGTGTCCCAGCGCCGTCGGGCCGCCATCTTCTTCTCGGGGCCCGCGTGGCAGACGGCGATGGAGGCGCGGGAGCTGCTGGCCCGCGACTGGGACGTGGCGGCTGAGGCGTGGTCGGTGACCTCCTACAAGGCGCTCCGGGAGGACGCCCTGTCCGCCGAGCGCTGGAACCGGCTCCACCCCGGGCAGGAGGCCCGGACGCCGTACGTCACCGAGGTCCTCTCGCAGAACGAGGGCCCCGTGGTGGCGGTCACCGACTTCATGAAGGCCGTGCCCGACCAGGTGGCCAGGTGGGTGCCGGCTCACTTCACCGCGCTCGGCACCGACGGCTTCGGGCGCTCCGACACCCGCGCCGCTCTTCGCCGACATTTCGAGACCGACGCCGCCCACGTGGTCGTCGCCGTGCTCACCGCCCTCGTGGAGCTGGGCGAGGCCAAGGCCGAGGAGGTCGCCGACGCGATCTCCCGCTACGGCATCGATGCCGACAGGCCGGACCCTCGGGACGCGTGACAGAATCGAGCCCGTGGCTGCCCATTCTCTGGCCCTGTCGGGCGATGATGCCGCTGACGAGCTCCTGAGCAGAGAACCGCTGGCGCTGCTGATCGGCATGGTGCTGGACCAGCAGGTCCCTTTGGAATGGGCGTTTCGGAGCCCCCTCGAGCTGCGCGAACGGTTGGGTGGACGCCTCGACCCGGGAGCGATGGCGGCGATGGACCCCGAGGATCTTGTCAAGGTCTTCACCGGCCCGCCTGCCCTGCACCGCTTCCCCGCCTCCATGGCCCGACGCGTCCACGAGCTGTGCCGGGTCGTCGTCGACGACTACGGCGGGGACGCATCCGGCATCTGGCGCTCGGCGGCGAGCGGCCAGGAGCTGCTGAAGACGGTCAGGTCCTTGCCCGGGTTCGGCGACCGGAAAGCCAAGATCTTCGTCGCCCTCCTGGGCAAGCGCATGGACGTGCGGCCACCGGGCTGGGAAGAAGCGGCGGGTCCCTTCGGCCGGCCGGACAGCTTCATGTCGGTCGCCGACATCGATGGTCCCGACGCGCTCGGGAAGGTGCGCGAGCACAAGCGAGCCATGAAGGCGCAGGCGCGGGCCGAGCCCTCGGCCAGCGCCTGACGGGCGTCATCACCGCAACGGCGCGCCAACGCCTCGACGGACGCCGCCTCTATCTGTGCTGCCCCGATCGCCCAGACCTCACCAGCTTCCTGGCCGCCTGCATCCGCGGCGGCGTCGACCTCGTCCAGCTGCGGGAGAAGTCGCTCGAGGCGCGACCGCTGATGGCGCGCGCCCGCCTCGCCCTCGAGGTGTGCCGCGACCACAACGTTCCCTTCGTGCTCAACGACCGGCCGGACCTCGCCGTCGAGCTCGGAGCCGACGGTGTCCACGTGGGCCAGGAGGACGCCCCGCCCACCCTCGCCCGACGGATCATGGGTCCCGACGCCCTCGTCGGGCTGTCGACGCACGGTCCCGCCCAGCTCGAGGCCGCCGACCGCGAGCCGGTCGACTACCTGTCGGCCGGGCCCGTCACGCCCACACCGACCAAGCCGGGGCGGGCCGGCACCGGGCTGGGGTACGTGTCCCATGTGGCGGCCAGCACCGGCCTACCCTTCTTCGTCACCGGCGGCGTCTCGCCGGAGACGGTGGGGCCAATGGTGGAGGCTGGCGGTCGCCGCTTCGTGGTCGTTCGCTTCCTGACCGAGGCCGCCGATCCCGAGGGCCGGGCCCGGGCTCTGCGCGGCGCGCTGGAGGACGCACTGGCCGGCGTCGGACGCCACGACGGGTGAGGCTCAGGCCCCCTCGCCCTGGCGCTCGAGCCACCCCAGCAGGACGGCGATGGCCCGAGGATCGTGGCGCAGGCGGTGACCCGCTCCGGAGAGCACCCGCAGCTCTCCCCGACCGTCGGCGGCATCGTCGAGGGCCCGCGCCTCCACCAGGGGAACGACCGTGTCGTCCCCGCCGTGCACGATCAGCAGAGGCCGGGGCGGCACCTTCCCCACCAGCGCGAGCGGCCGAAGCTCGTCGAGCTCTCTCGCCCAGGCATCGGGGTCGTCGGGGAAACCAGCGCTACGCACCACCCCGAGGTCACCGGCTTCAGCCAGGAGGCGATCGGGAGCGGCGGCCCAATGCGAGAAGTCAGACGGAGCGGCCAGGGCGGCGACGCCGCGGACCCGCTCGTCTTCGCCCGCCCCGCACAGGGCGAGCGAACCGCCCGTGCTGAACCCGGCCAGCCACACGCCACGGATATGGGCCAGACCGAGGGCGTGGTCGACCACGGCCCTGAGATCGTCCATCCAGCCACCGAGGGAGAAGTCGCCCTCGGACTCCCCCGTACCCCGGAAGTTGAACGTCAGGACCGCCCACCCGGCCTCCGCCGTCAACCGGTCGGCGAGCTGGGGGTAGGTGTGACCGGCGCCCGCCGCTCCCTTCGGACCGGCCGGAAAGCCGTGGCACACGACGAGCAACCCGCAGGACTGATCCGGCTCGAGGTCGGGTCGCACCAGATACCCACGCAGCGTGAGCCCACCGCTGCGTATGTCCAACTGCACGACTCGCACCTACCCCTGGCAATCGGGAGCCAACCTGGCCCGGACAGAGTTCCGGGGGGCGCCGAAGCGCCCCCCGGGACGAAACTGCTGGAAAGGACCCGACGAGGACCTACGACATCAGGTGGGACCGGCTCCCGACCGCCTCGCCGAGCGGTGTCTGGCTGAGATTCACCAGGTGGTCCAGCGGCCGCCCTAGCGGCCAGCCACCTCCAGGGTCCCTGCGGTTTGACAGTTCAGTTGGACCACCTCCTTTCTCTGGTGGCAACAGGCTATACGGACGGACGGGCACAGCGGAGGCATTTCCACGCCGATATCCGTCACGCGCTGCCGCTGTCGCCACCTGGTCGCCGAAACACGCTGACCGCGTGCACGGCGAGGGCTACCCCCCAGATGACGATCGGCCAGATCGGCCAGAAGTAGCCCCCTCCCGCCACGGCCCACACGGCCACCAGCACGGCGCTGATCACGGCGTACGTCACCGCGTCGACGGCCACGGCGCGCCGTCTCGCCGGAACGACCGATCGTGGCTGGGGGAGGTACTCACCCACGTGCGGGTGGGGCTCCGGATCTGGCAGGTCGTTGGTGAGGGAGAACAGCTGGTCGAGGGTACGAGCCTGGTAGACCTGCCCCAGCCGTTCGGAGAGCTCCTCGAAAGTCAGCCGTCCGGCGGAGCAGTGCTGCCGCAGCACGGCGGCCACCCGGTCCCGATCGGCGTCCGAGGCCCGCAGCCGACCCTCTCCCGAGCCCCGATCTGGTGTCGACGCCACCGATTCAGTATCGCGCCAGGCCCGCTCAACGAGACTCCGGCGGATCCTCGCCGATGGCCCCGATGGACTGCAGGTAGCTCATCTGGGCGGCCAGGACGGCGTGCACCTGGGCGGGTGTGTACGAGGTCCCCACCGCGTCGGCCCGCCCCAGGACGTAGTCGACGGTCTCGGCCCCGGCGACCACGATCGGTGCTTCGGCGCTGGCCGAGTGGCCGTTACCCGAGGTGGTGCGGGAGCGGAAGAACTCGAGGTTCCAGTCGATGATCTGGCGTACGTCCTGGGGGCTGAGCCGCTCGCTGACCTCGAACGGCAGGTGACGCGTCACCCACGACGCCACCACATCCTGATCG
This sequence comes from Acidimicrobiales bacterium, assembly GCA_036270875.1. Classification (NCBI taxonomy): domain Bacteria; kingdom Bacillati; phylum Actinomycetota; class Acidimicrobiia; order Acidimicrobiales; species Acidimicrobiales bacterium. The sequence continues at coordinate 1,607 of DATBBR010000074.1, read as the reverse complement.
ACGGCCCGCCGCCCTTGTGCGCGCCGCCGCGTTGAGGGCCGTCGCCGCTCGGTCTGCCTGGTGACGGTGGCCGCCGTCGCCACCAGAGCCGCCACGAGCACCGCGGCCACGATCACCAGCACGACAGTGACCATGACCGAGCCAGGTTAGTCACGCGCCGACGCCGCCCGGCGTCGGGCGAGGCTGGCTCAGAGGCCGATGCGCTGGGCGAGCAGCTCCCGGTGGTAGGTCGGATCGCCGAGGAGCAGCTCGGAGGACTTGGCCCGCTTGAAGTACAGATGGGCGTCGTGCTCCCAGGTGAACCCGATGCCGCCGTGGATCTGGATGTTCTCGGCGGCGGCGTGGAAGTAGGCGTCAGAGCAGTAGGCCTTGGCCAGGCTGGCCACCACGGGCAGCTCGTCAGAGCTCTCGGCCGCGGCCCATCCGGCGTAGTAGGCCGCTGACTTGGCCGACTCGACCTCGAGAAGCATGTCGGCGCACTTGTGCTTGATGGCCTGAAAGCTGCCGATGGGGCGGCCGAACTGCACCCGCTCCTTGGCGTACTCGACGCTCATGTCGAGACACCGTTGGGCGCCACCGACCTGTTCGGCGGCGAGGGCCACGGCGGCGAGGTCCAGGGTCCGCGAGAGGCCGGCCGAGGCCCCGCCATCGGCCCCGATGAGCCGCCCTGGCGTGCCCGCCAACTCGAGACGAGCCTGCTTGCGGGTCTGGTCCATGGTGGCGAGGGGCGTGCGGGTCAGGCCTGGTGCGTCGCCCTCGACCGCGAACAGGCTCAGGCCCGCAGGGGTACGGGCCGCCACGACCAGGAGGTTGGCCACGTGGCCGTCGAGCACGAACATCTTGTGCCCGTCGAGGGTCCAGCCGTCCCCGGCCCTCGTCGCAGTGGTGGTGATGCCACCTTCGTCCCAGCGCCCGTTGTCCTCGGTGAAGGCCAGGGTGGCGATGGTGTCCCCGGTGGCGATGCCTGGGAGCAGCTCCTTCTTTGCCGCGTCGTCCCCAGAGGCGAGGATCGTGTTGGCAGCCAGGGCTATGGTGGCGAAGTACGGCGCACACAGCAGGGATCGACCCATCTCCTCGAGCACGACGATCAGCTCCACGTACGTGAAGCCCGACCCGCCGTACTCCTCGGGGATGGCGAGCCCCTGGAGCCCCAGTTGGGTGCCCATCTGGGCCCAGACGGCCGGATCGTAGCCGTCGGTGGTCTCCATGAGCCGGCGTACCTCGGTCATCGGAGACTTGTCGTCGAGGAACCGGCGCACCGAGCTCCTGAGCTCTTCCTGCTCCTCGCTGAACGCGAAGTTCACTGCTGGCCTCCCCCATGATCGGGCGGCGAGAATGATCCTGTTCTACTAGACCGGGTGGTCAAGATGAAATTCCAAGACAGCAGGGCCGAGATCCACCACGTGGTGGTAGGCCCCATGGACAACAACGTCTACGTCCTGCGGTGCAAGGAGACGGGGCAGGCCGTGCTGATCGACGCCGCCAATGAGCACGACCGCCTCCTCGACCTGTGTCGGCGCCTCAACGTGGTCAAGGTCCTCGAGACCCACGGTCACTGGGACCACATCCAGGCCGTCCCGGCCGTGCGGGAGGCCGGTATCGACGTG
>DATBBR010000073.1 GCA_036270875.1 Acidimicrobiales bacterium | reverse complement strand
CTGCTGGTCGCGCTCACCATCCGCTACCTTCCGGGAACAGCTGGGCACCTGCCCGCCGAGGGGTTCAAGGCAGGAGGGACACCGACACCTATCGAGCTGCCCGGCGTCTTCTTCGCCGCCCTGGCGAGCCTGGCCCTGGGCGTGGTGATCGGACCGGAGGCACCGCTGATCGCGCTCGGTGGCGGTCTTGGCGTGTGCGCCGTGCGACTGGCCAAGCGCGACGCGCCGGACAGAACCACCACTGCGGTGGCCGCGGCAGGCAGCTTTGCCGCCGTCAGCACCCTGTTGGGCTCTCCCATCATCGGAGCATTCCTTCTGATGGAGGCCGCAGGGTTGGGTGGAGCGGTGATGGACCTGGTGCTGCTGCCAGGGCTGGTGGCGTCCGGTACCGGCGCTCTCGTCTTTGTCGGCCTGGGCACGTGGACCGGCCTGGGAACGTTCTCGCTGGCGATCCCCGACCTGCCGCACTTCGCCCGACCCGACGCCGCCGAGCTCGGGTGGGCCATCGGCATCGGCCTGGCGGCCGCCGTGGTCGGCGCAGGCGTCCGCTGGGTCGGGCTGTACCTGCAAGACCGGGTGATACCGCGGATGCTGTGGCTCACTCCAATAGCCGGGCTGGCTATTGCCGGCCTGGCGATCGCCTACGCCGAGGGTACGGGGAAGGGAACCTCGGATGTCCTGTTCTCGGGCCAGTCGGCGTTGGGTCCCCTGCTCGCCCACAGTGCCACCTACTCCCTCGGCGCCCTGGTCCTGCTCGTCGCCTGCAAGGCCCTGGCCTACGGCGTGTCGTTGAGCAGCTTCCGCGGCGGCCCGATCTTCCCGGCCCTCTTCGTGGGGGCGGCGGGCGGCGTGGCGCTGTCGCACGCGCCCGGGCTGCCCTTGGTTGCGGGAGCGGCCATGGGGATGGGAGCCATGATGGTCGCGATGCTGAGGCTTCCGTTGACCTCGGTCCTGTTGGCCACCCTGTTGCTCCTGTCCGACGGTCTGGCGGTCATGCCGCTGGTCATCGTGGCGGTTGCGGTCGCGTACGTCGCGTCAGCGAGGCTGAGCCCGATCTCCGCCCCCTCGGCGGCCGACGCCTCGGCGACACAAGCACCGACCGAGGAGGCGGTCCCCGCGTCAGGGAGCTAGTCGGGGGATTACCTCGCTTCGGCTCGCCGGTGCCTTCGAATCCAGAAGCGGCGGGTGACGTCCAGTGCGATGGCGCCGACGATGATCAGCAGGCCGAGGTTCAACAGCAGCTGCTCGAGCGAGCCCCACGCCTCGTTCCAGCGTCCGAACACCGTGGAGACGCCGACGTCGGCCGCTGCGGGAATCGTGGTCACCGAGACGAACACGCCGATGAGGGTGTTGGCTCTCGACTCGGCCAGTGACACCACCCCGACGATCCCGGCCAGCACGGCGACGACGACAGAGAAGAAGTTCGGGCTGTTGATGAGGTCCGACACCGGCGTGATCCCGGCCCCGTACGCCCTGGGCTCCAGGCCGAAGCCGCGGACGATCAGAGCGAAGAGGAGGCTGGCGACGATGGCAAGCAGGAACCCGACGACGAGGGCGCGCAGACCGTGGCGGATGCGCGGACGCTCGCGCCTGTTGATCCCGAGGGCCACGCTGGCCACGGCGTAGTACTCGGGGCCGACGATCATGGCCCCGACGATGAGGATCTGCGAGTTGGTGAGTATTCCCTGGGCCGCGATCAGCCCGGCGATGGCCAGGAGCGCGTACCAGCTCGGGGGATAGTTGCCCAAGGAGTGGATCCTGGCGATCACCGTCTCCCAGATCGGAGAGAAGTTCTCGCCCGGACGCTCTCGCCCTTCGGCCCGAGCGGCGACGTCGGAGATGGACACCTCGACGGTGTCGATCGTGATCGACCCGCTGCGGTCTATGCCCAGGTCGCGGAGCTGGCTGAGCACCCGGTTGGCTTCTGCGGTGATGACGTCGAACTGGAGGGCGTCACCAGCGGGATTTCGGGCCGCGCCCGGGAGGACCACGAGGTTCAGCACACCGGGGTTGCCGTCGAGCACGTCGACCAGCCCGGGCGTGATGTGAGACGGGCTGACGGCCCTCACGTGGATCACAGGCGGAGCTCGGACGCGCCGAGCGCCCGCGCCGCGCACCAGCCAAGGGTCGCGCGCGCCGCGATGGCGGCCAGCCGTAGCACCAGCGGCACGCGCAGCTGGGCCCGGCCCTCCCGATGGGAGAACGCGCCGGCGGCCCCACGCGACCGTCTCCTGCTTGTACGAGCACGTCCGATTTCCGGCTCCCTCTCGACCAGCGCCCTCCTGCACCTCCCCGCGCGACATCCTTCCAGGCCAGCGGTAGTGCCTACAACCACCCGAAGAGGGTGATTGTGGGCGGGAGCGGCCGGTGCCGATGCGGATGGGCTGCCGGCCCGCGCAAATCACCCACGGCGGGTGATGTCCGCGACGACACCCCTCCATAC
>DATBBR010000072.1 GCA_036270875.1 Acidimicrobiales bacterium | reverse complement strand
CGGCGGCCTGGTCACCATCGAGCTCAACTTCGGCGTGGTCATCCCCGTGTTGGCCTAGTCGAGGCCCTCCCGAATTACGCCGTCTGCTCCGAGGTAATCAAGCAGCGCCCACCTTCGCCGCGTAGGCGTCGCGCATGCCGGCGAAGTCGGCTTCCGTGGGGAGCCGGTCGGGGTCGACCTCGCCTCCCCGGTCGTTGCGGTGGTCGGCTGAGGCCACCACTGCCCGCCGCACCCGACTCGGGTGGTGCACGAGCAGCTCGTAGGTCGTGAGCCCACCGTTGCTGAACCCGAAGACGTCGGTCCGTTCGATGCCGAGGTGGTCGAGCAGGCCCACCACGTCGGTGGCGAGATGCTCGAAGGCCATGGGCCGGTCGATGTCGGCCGTACGGCCGTGGCCCTGGAGCTCGACGGCGATCACCCGGTGGTGCTCGGCCAGGAGGGGCATGACCACTCCGAAGCTGAGCTCGAGGGTGGTCAGGCCGCCGTGGAGCAGCACGAGCGGCGGGCCCTCGCCGCGCTGCTCGTAGTAGACGTGGAGCCCGTTGACGTCGGCGTACGGCATGCTGGTGAAGACGCTACGAGGCGGCCCGACTCATCGCGACCGCCCAACGAGCCCGCTACGAGAGATTTCAGGGACTGGGGCTCAGGGAGTGGGGCTAGCTGGAATCGAACCAGCGACCTCAGCATTATCAGTGCTGCGCTCTAACCGGCTGAGCTATAGCCCCCGACAGAGAGCCGACGCTACACCAGCGGCTGGCGCTCGGATTTCTCCTCCACGACGGCGATCCGCACCCCGCCGACGACGTCACTGACCAGGTTGAACACGGCGGCGATGATCACGTTGACCAAGGTCCCGAGCAAGGTCAGGACCACCCCGGCCAGGATGGTCACGAGGAGCACGCGGAACCCGATGAGGTTGAAGGACTTGTAGCCGAACAACTGCTCGACGAAATGGTTGACGCTGTTGATCCCCCCGACGAGCGTCGCCACGATCCACAGCACGACGCCGGCCACGAGCACCACCACCAGGCCGCACAGGTAGAAGAGCAGGGACACCACGAAGACCGTCCGGGTGTCGATCTTCACGACCGTCCGCCCCACCATCCGGGCCGGCGATGGGCCGTCCCGCCGAGGGGACAGGGTGATGGGAGGACGGGGCGGGCGCCCGGACGCCTTCGGCGGGGTCCCGGGCGGCGCCGGAGGGGTGCCGGGCCAGGGCGGGGGGGCAGCCGCCGGACGATCTTGCCCGGAGTCACCGTCTGACTTGGGGACCTCTTCCACCCTGGCCATGACCGCTATCCCACCTCCACCGGAGACAGGACGCGGGCGACCGAGGCGACGGACTGACCCGCGTCCAGGCTCATGACTCTCACTCCGGTGGCGTCCCTGCCCTGGGAGGCGATCTCGCGCACCGCGGTGCGGATCGTGACCCCCGCCGAGGAGACCAGGAGGATCTCGTCGTCCAGGCCGACCATGAAGGCGGCCGACACGTACCCCCGGCGGGCCGTCAGCCGGATACCCCGGACCCCTTGACCCCCCCGGGCCTGCCGGTGGAACCGGTCCAGCTTCGTCCGCTTGCCGTACCCGACGTCGGTGACCATCAGGATGTCGGCCTCGTCGCTGGCCACGTCGAGGGACACCACCTCGTCGCCCTGGCGCAGGCGCATCCCGCGCACTCCCGCGGCATCCCGTCCCATCGGCCGCACCTCGTCCTCACCGAAGCGGATCGTCATGCCGTTACGGCTCACCATGAAGAGATCCTCACCGTTACTGGTCTGCACCACCCGCACGAGCTCATCGTCGTCCCGGAGATTGATGGCGATGAAGCCCTCCCGGCGGGACTTGTCATATTCCGACAAGAGGGTCTTCTTCACCTGCCCCAGCCGGGTGGCGAAGATCAGAAAGCGGCCTGTGTCGTAATCGCGGGTCTCGACGATAGCCTGGATCCGCTCGCCGGGGGCAAGGGGCAGGAGGTTCACGATGGCGGTGCCCCGCGCCGTCCGCTCCTTCATGGGCACCTCGTGGCCCTTGAGCCGGTACACCCGGCCCCGGTTGGAGAAAAACAGCAGGTAGGCGTGGGACGTGGTGTAAACCACGTGGCTGACGATGTCCTCCTCCTTGAGGCGGGCCCCCTGGATCCCCCGGCCGCCGCGCCCCTGGGTCCGGAAGGCCCCCACGGGCACCGACTTGACGTAGCCGGCCTTGGTCATCGTGACGACGAGCTCCTCGTCCTCGATGAGGTCCTCAGCCCCGAGCTCGCCCGGATCGAGGATGATCCGGGACCGGCGGGGCTGGGCGAACGTCCCCTTGATCTCGGTCAGCTCGTCCTTGATCACCTGGCGCAGGCGCGCCGGATCCCCGAGGATCGCCTCGAGCTCGGCGATGGTCTCCCGCAACCGGGCCATCTCCTCTTCGAGCTCGCTCCGGCCCAGGCGCGTCAGCCGGCCCAGGGTCATGTCCAGGATGTGGTTGGCCTGGATCTCGCTGAACTCGAACGGAGCCGCCATCAGGCCCTGACGGGCCGCAGGGCGGTCCGCCGAGCCCCGGATGAGGGCGATGACGGCGTCGAGCTGGTCGAGGCAGCGGAGCAGGCCCTCGACGATGTGGGCCCGAGCCTTGGCCTTGTCCAGCCGGTACTGCGACCGGCGGGTGATCACCTCGACCTGATGGGCGATGTACGCACTCAGGGCCTGGGCCAGGTCCAGAGTGCGGGGCACGCCGTCGACCAGCGCCAGCACGTTGACGCCGAAGCTGGTCTGCATCGGCGTGTGCTTGTACAGGTTGTTGAGCACGACCATGGGGTTGGCATCCCGCTTCAGATCGATGACGAAGCGGGCCTGACGGCCGGCGGAATCGTTCTGGGTGCTCCGGATCCCCTCGAGCTCCCGCCCGTTGACCAGCTCGGCGATCTTGCGCTCGATGACCTCGATCGACGTCTGGTAGGGGATCTCGGTCACGACGATGCGGTCGCCGCTCTTGGTCTGCTCGATCTCGGCCACGGCCCGCAGCTTGATGGACCCCCGCCCCGTCCGGTAGGCGTCGAGGATCCCCGCCCGGCCCAGGATCTGGGCCCCGGTCGGGAAGTCGGGGCCCTGCACGAACCGCATCAGCTCGTCGACCGTGGCGTCGGGATGCTCCAGCAGGTGCACCGTGGCGTCGATGACCTCGCCCAGGTTGTGCGGCGGGATGTTGGTGGCCATGCCGACGGCGATCCCCTGTGACCCGTTGACCAGGAGGTTGGGAAAGCGTGAGGGCAGGACGATCGGCTCGGACTCGGTCCCGTCGTAGTTGGTCCCGAGGTCGACGGTCTCCTCGTCGATGCCGGCCATGAGCTGCAGGGCGAGGGGCGCCAGCCGGCACTCCGTGTAGCGCATGGCAGCGGGGCCGGTGTCGGGATCGGGCGAGCCGAAGTTCCCATGCCCGTCGATCAGCGGGTGACGGAGGCTGAAGTCCTGCACCATGCGGGCCAGGGCGTCGTAGATGGCGCCCTCACCGTGAGGGTGGAACTTGCCCATCACCTCGCCGACGACACGGGCGCACTTGGCGTGCGGGCGGTCGGGCCGCAGTCCCTGTTCGTACATCCCGTAGAGGATGCGGCGGTGTACCGGCTTCAAGCCGTCCCGAGCGTCGGGCAGGGCCCTCGAGACGATGACGGACATGGAGTACTCGAGGAACGAGCGCTCCATCTCCTCCTGGATGTCGATCGGCTCGATGGCAGCGAAGCTCAGCTCACCGTCGCCGCCGCCACCATCCATCGTCGTGTCACTCATGTGCTCTCCGCCCCCCTTAGATGTCGAGGAAGCGAACGTCCTTTGCGTTGGTCTGGATGAAATGACGGCGCAGCTCGACGTCATCACCCATGAGGATCGAGCACACCTCGTCGGCGATCGCCGCCTGCTCCAGTCCGATCTGGAGGAGAGACCGCTTGGCCGGGTCCATGGTGGTCTCCTTCAGCTCGCCGAAGTCCATCTCCCCGAGGCCCTTGAGCCGCTGGAAGTCGGCCTTGTGATCCGGGCGCTCGGTGAGGAACCGGGCCTTGGCCAGATCGTCCTTGAGGTAGACCTTCTCCTTGCCCACGAGGGTGGAGTACAGCGGCGGCTGGGCCACATAGACGTGGCCCTTCTCGACCAGGTCGCTCATCTGGCGGAAGAAGAACGTCAGCAGCAGCGTCCTGATGTGCGATCCGTCGACGTCGGCGTCAGCCAGGATGATGATCTTGTCGTAGCGGACCTTCGACTCGTCGAAGTCCTCGGCCAGACCGGCGCCGATGGCGGCGATCAGCGCCTGGATCTCGGCGTTGCGGAGCATCTTGTCGACCCGAGCGCGCTCGACGTTCAGGATCTTGCCCCTGATGGGGAGGATGGCCTGGGTCCGTGGATTACGAGCGTCCTTGGCCGAGCCCCCGGCGCTGTTCCCCTCGACGATGAACAGCTCCGACTCTCGGGGATCGCGGGAGGAGCAGTCGACCAGCTTGCCCGGCAGACCGGCGCCCTCGAGCGCCGTCTTGCGCCGGGTCAGGTCCCGCGCCTGGCGGGCGGCCACGCGGGCTCGAGCGGCGATCGTCGACTTCTGCACGATCTGGTGCGCTTCGCGCGGGTTCTCCTCCAGCCACTCGGCCAGCTTCTCGTTGGTCGCCCGCTCCACCAGTGAACGGACGGACACGTTGCCGAGCTTGGCCTTGGTCTGTCCCTCGAACTGCGGGTCCCGGAGGCGCACGGTGAGGATGGCGGTCAACCCCTCGCGGATGTCCTCGCCGAGAAGGTTGTCGTCCTTCTCCTTGAGCTGGTTCTTGGCCCGGGCGTACTTGTTGAGCACGTTGGTCAGGGCCTTCTTGAAGCCCTCCTCGTGCATCCCTCCTTCGCTCGTCTCGATGCCGTTGGCGAACGAGTGGATGCTCTCGTAGAAGCCGGTGTTCCACTGGAGGGCCACTTCGACCTCCTGGTGGGCCTCCTCCTGGGCGTAGGCCCCGACCTTCTTGAACAGCGCCTCCTTCGAGGCGTTGAGATGGCGGACGTAGTCGGTGATCCCGCCCGTGTAGCGGTAGACGACGTCCTGGGTGTGGCCCGGCCGCTCGTCGCGAAAGCGGATCTCCAGGGCCCGGTTGAGGAACGCCATCACTTGAAGGCGCTCGACGACCGTCGTGGCCCTGAACTCGGTCTCCTCGAACACCGAAGCGTCGGGCCAGAACGTGACGATCGTCCCCCGTCGGCCCCGTGGCGACGGGCCCACGACCTCCAGCTTGCCCTTGGGCTTGCCGCCGTTGGCAAACTCCATCCGGTGGCGCTGGCCGTCCCGGTCGATCTCGAGCACGAGACGGCGGGAGAGGGCGTTCACGACCGAGACGCCCACACCGTGCAGCCCACCGGACACCTTGTAGCCGCTCCCACCGAACTTGCCGCCGGCGTGGAGCATGGTGAGCACGACCTCAGCGGTCGACTTGCGGGGGTACTGGTGGTGCGGCTCGGTGGGGATGCCCCGCCCGTTGTCCGCCACCCGGCACCCGCCGTCGGCCAGGAGCGTGACGTCGATCCGCGTGGCCTCTCCGGCCATCGCCTCGTCCACCGAGTTGTCGACGACCTCCCAGATGAGGTGATGGAGCCCGCTCGGTCCGGTGGACCCGATGTACATGCCCGGCCGCTTGCGCACCGGCTCGAGCCCCTCGAGCACGGTGATGTCCCTGGCCCCGTACGACGACGATGGCTTGGTGGTCTCGGCGTTCTGCTTCAGCGCCACGGGCGCGGGCCTTTCCAACACGGTCACGGATTGAGTTAGGGCCACCAGAACCTGCAGGTCAGAAGCCCTGAACTGGCTTCAATTCTACCAGAGAGGGGTGACAGCTCCGGTCACTTGGACCTGACCCGCACCTCCAAGCGGGAAGCCACTTCGTGGCCCACGGCCTCGGTGATCTTGCCCAGTATCGCGGACCCCAGGTACTTCAACTGGGTGGCCCAGGCGGGGTGATCGACCGAGACCACCAGGGTCGAGTGTCGGAGCGAAATTGGGCGGGAGTGGGCAGCGACCGCCGCCCCCACCACGTCCTCCCACCGCGAGAAAACGACCGCCAGGGCGTCGGCCGGTGGAGCGCCGATGCCCCGAGCGACCTGGTCGAGCGACCTGGCGATCTCGTGGGGATGATCCTCCCCCGGCGGGCGTGGAAGTGGGCGCCACGTCATCGGCGCACCTCGCCCATTTCGACCCTCATGAGCCGACCGTCCCCGGTGAGACCTGCAGGACGCGGGCTGGCGTCACGCCCGGTGGGGGTGACGAGACGGTGGTCAGCAGGGCCTGAGCTCCCGGAAGATGGGCGACGACCGCAGCGCTGCGGGCGGCGTCCAGCTCAGAGAACACGTCATCCAGGAGGAGCACGGGCGGACTTCCGACGGCGTCGGTGACGATGCCGTGCACGGCAAGGCGGAGCGCCAGGGCCAGCGTCCGCTGCTCGCCCTGTGACGCATGCGAGCGGGCGGGAAGACCAGACAATTCCAGGATCAGGTCGTCGCGATGGGGACCGACGCTCGTGGTACCCCGTCGCAGGTCCTCGTTCCGCGCCTGACCGAGCGCCTCGGCCAGGTCGCCGTCCCAGGACCGGCGGTACGTCAGGGCCACCGCGCCGTCTTCGCCCGCCAGACGGCCATACGACTTGGCCACAGCCGGCTCCAGCTCGAGGCTCAGTTGGGCGCGGGCCGCCGCCAATGTCTCGCCGATCTCGGCCAACTTGGCGTCCCAGACGTCGAGCGCGGCGACCGTGCCTGCGTCGGGCTGTGGTCCACCCTGCTTGAGCAGGCTGGCTCGCTGACGCAACGCCCGTTCCAGATCGCTGCGCGTCCCGTCGTGGCGAGGGTGGAGCGCCACCAGGGCATCGTCGAGGAAGCGCCGGCGTTCGGCTGGAGCGCCTTTCAC
>DATBBR010000071.1 GCA_036270875.1 Acidimicrobiales bacterium | reverse complement strand
ATGGCTCTCGAGAGAAAGTGCCCAGCTGGCCGGGCAGAGCTTCACGGAGCATTACTGCCGGTCGTGAGCGCGGTCGGGAGCGGGGTCGTGAGCGGCGGATCAGGCCCACCGAAGACGGCGGTGACGAACCAAGCCAGCGCGAGGCCAGTTTGGACCCGGGGCACCCGTGGCTGCCAAGCAGTGGCCGGCGCCTGCGGTCGGTGTGTATCGACGCACACCGGTCTAACGGGTTGCGCCCGTGAAAGGTAGCGGACTACCCCGCCGGGCTTGGGGGCCGGCCGGGGCAGACGCCGCAAGGAAAAGTACGTCTGCGCTCGCTCGTCACAACGAGTCTCGATGACCATACGGTCACCCTCCTCGAGTCCTGGAGGCTCCAGCGCCGATAGGAGGAGCTACGACTCGGGCGTCCGTGGGACGAGCGGCAGCATGTTCGCCCATGCCGACAGGCAGCCGTGGCGACCGGACACGGTGACAGCGGCCTGGAGAAAGCTCCAGTCGTGGGAGGACATACGCCGTCGCCGCGTCCACGACTGCCGCCACACGGCCGCCAGTCTCGCCCTCAAGGCGGGGGAGAACCCAGTCGCCGTGGCCGAGCAGCTTGGCCACGACACGGCGACCCTTTTGCGGGTTTACGGGCACGTTTACGAGGGCGGAAAGCGCGTGTCGCCACGGCGGTATCGGACGCCATCCACGGGGTGCCGAGCTGACGGCGGAATCGATGGCGGAAGAATCGGTGAACTACCTGGTCAGGTGCGACGAAACAGGCATGACTACCATGTCAGAGAACGTGACACCGCCCAGGAGGCCGGGCCGGAGCGGCAACGCCGCTGGCCACACGACGTGAGGCTCGGAATCGCCCTGGGCCGGCTCAACCCGGCCTTCTTCGAGGAGGTGACGGTCGCGGCCGAGGAGCTGGGCTTCGAGTCCGTGTGGCTGCCGGAGCATCTGGTCTTCCCGGTCGAGATGACGCGGTCTCCACACCCGGGGGAGTCGCACCCGCCGGTACCGGCCACGACGCCCGTCTTCGATGCCTTCGCCCAGCTCGCCTACCTGGCGGGGCGGACCTCGAGGGTGCGTCTCGCCACCCACGTCTACAACCTCGCCCTGCGCCACCCTTTCGTCGCTGCGCGGGCGGTCCAGACCCTCGACATCGTGTCGGCGGGTCGGGCCGAGGTCGGGGTGGGAGCGGGGTGGTTGGAGAGCGAGTGGAAGGCGGCTGGGCTCGACTTCGCCACCAGGGGACGGCGCCTCGACGAGGCCATCGGTGTGTGCCAGCGGCTGTGGACCGACGAGGTGGTGGAGCACCACGGTGAGTTCTTCGACTTCGGTCCGGTCATGTTCGAGCCCAAGCCGGTGCAGCGCCCCTGGCCGGCGCTCCACATCGGGGGAGAGTCGGACGCCGCCCTGCGCCGGGCGGCCCGCGTTGGCGACGGGTGGGTGGGAATGGGCCACTCACCCGAGTCGGTGGCGCGTCGGGTGGCCACGCTGCGTCGGTTCCGGCGCCAGGCTGGCCGGGAATCGTCCCGCTTCGAGGTGACCGTCGGCGGCCCGCTTGCGACCCGCGACGACGTCGAGCAGTGGACCGAAGCGGGGGTCGACAGGCTGATCGTGTCGCCGTGGACGCGCTCACGACAGGCGGTCGAGGGCATGCGCCGCCTGGCGGATGCCGTGCTCTCCTAACTCGAGGCCCGCCCGGTGCTCTACAGTCTGACGACACAAGCCGGCGAAATGGGGGAGGGGCATGCGTGGGTCATTGGATATCGGCGTGCTCGCACGGCGGTCGTCGGTGGCGCGAGCCACCGCGGTCACGGCGGTGGCGCTGAGCCTGGGGCTCACGGCGGTCGCTTGCGGCGGGGGCTCGTCGAGCTCCAGCGGCTCGAGCTCATCGACAACCAAGGCCAGCCTCACCGCCAGCCAGTGGGCCAACCATGTGTGCGGAGCGATCACCTCCTGGGTGGGCCAGCTGCAGAGCAGCAGCAACAGCGCAACGTCGGGGCTGAACGGCAGCGACCTGCAACAGGTCAAGACCCAGTTCGTGAACTTCCTCGGTGGCGCCGTTGCGTCGACCAACACGATGATCTCCGGCGTCCAGGCCGCCGGGGCTCCGTCGGTCCCCAACGGTCGGGCCATCTCCCAGGGCCTTGTGAGCGGGCTCCAGGGGATCCAGTCGGCGTTCGTGCAGGCGCAGACCCAGGCGCAGGCACTCCCCGCTGACAACCCGACGGCCCTGAGCAGCGGGGCCCAGGGGCTCGCTACCGCCCTCGAGAACGCGGGGAACCAGGTGAGGACGAGCCTCAACTCCCTGGACCAGAAGTACCCGTCCTCGGAGCTCGACGCGGCCCTGAAGAACCAGGCCGCCTGCCAGTCGCTCAACAAGTAGCCCGGCGAGCGCGCCGCACGGTCCTCAGCCCACGGCCTCCATGAGCTTTCGGTAGCCGTCGAGGATCGGCAGCACCTGGTCCGGTGGCGCCGGGGGGAGGCCGAGGACGGTGCGGGTGACGCCGAGCGTGGCGTAGTGCTCGAGCGTTGCCTGGTCGGCCCGCGCCCAGACCGGCACGACCTCCACTGACGCGGGGTCGCGTCCCGCCTCCTCTGCCGCCGTCCGCAGGGCGGCCCGGACGTCGCGCGACCCGACGCCGGTGAGGGGCATCCACCCCGTGGCGTACTCGGCGATGTGTCGGAAGAGGGTCGGACCAGGCGCGCCGCCGATCAGGATGGGCGGGTGCGGGCGCTGGATCGGCTTCGGCCACGACCAGCAGGGCTCGAATCGCACGTGCTCGCCGTCGAAGCCAGCGACCTCGTCTCGCCAGAGCCCCTGCATGGCGAGGACCTTCTCGCGCACCAGGGCGCGACGGGTGGACGGCACGACGCCGTGGTCCTCCATCTCGTCGATGTTCCAGCCGTAGCCGATGCCGAAGACGACCCGGCCTCCGGAGATGTGGTCGAGCGATGCGACCTCCTTGGCGAGCACGATCGGGTCGCGCTGGGCGACCAGGCAGACCGCGGTTCCGAGTCGAAGCCGGCTGGTGGCGGCGGCCGCCGCGCCCAGGGCGACGAAAGGATCCAGGCTGTGCGAATACTCCTCGGGCAGGGGACCGCCGGCCGGGTACGGCGTCCGCCTGCCGATCGGGATGTGGGTGTGCTCCGGAAAGAACAGGGACTCGAAGCCCCGGTCCTCCGCCTCTCGGGCCAACCGGTCGGGCGCGATGGCGGTGTCGGTCGGGAAGATCGTCAGACCCAGGTCCATGGGTCGTTCTTACCGGGGGTGCGCCTCGGCCCGCCAGAGGGCCGTCGGTGCGGGCGGGCGTCAAGGTGTACCGTCGCCGCGTGCCGGCTCTGGTCGCCCCCCGATCCCCGGCCACCGTCACGCCGCCGCGCCGGCCGGGGACGGTGAGGCGGACCACGCATATCGAGATGAGCTGGGACGGTCCGCAGCTGCACCTCGCCGGCGCCGCCCGAGACCTCGAGACGACCGACCAGGGGGCGCGGGTGCGAGACGCCGCCACCCTGGATGCCGAGGTCGACCCCCGTCGGCGGCTGGCCCAACTCCAGCTGGTGCCGGACCGACCCGACGCGATGGCGATGGTCGGATCGGTGGTGGGGTCGGGGTTCCGGGCCCAGGTGGCCGCTGTCCTGCCCGGTGAGCGCGGCACTCCGCTCGGCCTGCTGCTCGACGACCTGCCCGGGGCCACGCTGATCTCGGGCTACGTGCGCGTGCGCTCCGAGGCCCACGCCGGTCTGCCCCCCGGCTCGAGCGTGCCCGTTGCCGCCCTCGAGGCCATGACCGACGTGTGCTCGGGCTGGCGCACCGGCGGTCGGGCCATGGCCAGTGTCGCCAGCGGCGACGGCATACCACTCCAGGACTGCCCGCCGGCGCCCGACCTGCTGTGGGGCGGAGGGATCTCGGACCGCCTCGCCTGGCACGACATTGGGCCCCTGGCGCCGCGCACCATGCGCCGACGTCGACGGATCGACGTAGGTTGGCCGGCTCCGGGCCCGAACCCGCCGGCTCCGTCCCCGAACGGGACGGACGACCCCATCGAGGTCGACGCCATGTTCCGCGACTCCTACGGAGAGCCGGACGGGACCGAGGTGGTGCTGCACGAGTACGGGCTGCAGGCCGTGCTCGACCCTTACGGGCTGATCGTGCGGTCGATAGAGGCAACGCCGGCGGTCCTGCCGTTCGGCGAGTGCCCCCTCGCGGCGGGGAACGTCGACGACCTCGTCGGCCGGGCCATCGGCGACTTCCGCTCGGCGGTGCGGGAGCAGCTCACGGGGGTCAGGAGCTGCACCCACCTGAACGACATGCTGCGGGTCCTGGCTGACGTGGCGTACCTGGTCCAAGAGCAAGGCCAGCCCGGGAGGCGGGCCCAACAGCGATGATCGAGGAGGAGGGCATCCGCCGGACGTTGGCCCTCTATTGCCAGCTGTGCGACGACGGGCGCTTCGACGAGTGGGCGCAGCTGTACACCGAGGACGCCGTGTTCAAGGTGATGGGCGGCGTGTACAGGGGTCCGGAGGCCATCAAGGGGTTCATCGCTCAGGCCCAGCCGGATGGCCAGCGAGGCAAGCACGTGGCGGTCAACCCCCTGATCGAGGTGGATGGCGACGCCGCCCGGGCGTGCACCGACTACATCTGGGTCGGGCCCGGCACGGGCCAGTTCCCCGTCACCAGTGCCGGCCGGTACCACGACCGTCTGGTCAAGCGGGACGGGCGCTGGCTGTTCGTCGAGCGTCAGATCGTGTTCATGGGGGAAGAACCGCCCGCTTGACCCGTGGGCGATCTACAGTGCGGCTCGTCGCGGGCGGCGAAGTGGGGAGTGCTTCGACGCAGCCGGCGAGCGCTTGCAGTTGGCGGCGAGTCAGCGACGGCCCGGGTAGCCGCCCCCGCCGAAGCGCTCGTCGAGAGAGTCGTAGTCCACGGCGAAGCCCTGCCGCGGCAGACGGTCGACGAACTCGACCGATCGCGGCTTCTTGTACGAGGCGATGTTGGCCCGGCAGTGCTCGATGACGTCCTCCGCGGTGGCCGACGAACCGCTCCGCAGGACCACGATGGCCTTGAGGCTCTGGCCCCAAGTCCGGTCGGGCACACCGATGACCGCGGCCTCGGCGACGCCGGGATGACGGGCGATGCAGCCCTCGACCTCGGCGGGGTAGATGTTCTCCGCCGCCGACTTGATGAGCCTGGTCTTCGGGCCCACGAAGCTGATCGACCCGTCGCGCTCCCGACGACCGAGGTCGTTGGTGTGATGCCAGCCGCCGGCCTGGCGCTGGGCGTTCACCTCGGGGCGGTCGTGGTAACCAGTCATGACCGTCGGACCCCGGGCGACGATCTCGCCGACCTCACCCGCGGGAACCTCGTTGCCGTCGGGGTCGACGATCCGTACCCGGGAGACTGGTGAGGGTCGGCCCGCCGTGCCCAGGGCGGGTCCGCCCACGGCGTTGAACGTGAGCATGCCCATGACCTCCGTCTGCCCATAGCCCGCGGGACGGCGGGCCCAGGGGCTCGTGTCGACGGTGATCATCCCGTTCCACTCGGGCCGACCGGGGAAGCTGCGAAGGCTCTTGAGGTCGTAACGACCGTCGCGGTTCACCTCGAGGACCTGGTCGATGGTCGGGCCGACGAGGAAGGCGCCGGTGCACCGCTCGGCCTCGATCAGACGACAGAGCTCCTCCGCGTCGACTCGCGGGGTGAACACGTTGGTCCCGGCCAGTTGGAAGGTGGCCATCGTGGTCATGAGGGTCGCCACGTGGAACAGCGGCCCGGAGTTCAGATAGACGTAGTCCCAGTCGATCTCCTGCAGCCGGGCCATCATCAGCGCCTGCACGATGACGGCCGTGTGGCTCAGGAGGGCGCCGTTGGGCCGTCCGCTGAACGCCGCGGTGTACAGCTGCAGCACGGGCGAGGCCGGATCGACCTCGACGACGGGCTCTTTCGCCGACGCCGATGCCACGACGGCCTCGTAGCCGTCCGGCGCGGTCGTGTCGTGCTGGATCCAGATGGCTGCCGAGGGCGCGAGCTGGCGCGCCTCGCCCACCGTCGGGCCGATCTCGGACTCCTGCCAGACGACGACGACCGGCTGCACGTCGCTGATGACGAAGGCGAGCTCCTGAGCCGTCTGCCGCCAGTTGGCGGCGCAGAAGATCGAGCCGGACCGAGCGCTGGCCAGGAGGCATTCGAGGAGGCGGTGGCAGTTCTGACCCAGCCACAGGACGCGGTCGCCTGGTCCGACCCCAGCGGCCTGCAACGCGTTGGAGAGCCGGCTCACGCGAGCGTCCAGCTCGGGATAGGTGTAGCGGTCGCCTTGGCAGACCACCGCGGTCTGCTCCGGGTAGCTGCGGCGGTGCTCCGCCAGCACGTCGGCGAGAGTCAGCGCGTGGAGGGTGTCCATCGGGGCAGCCTCAGCTCGTGCTTGAGGACCTTTCCGGTCGCGTTGCGCGGCAGCTGGTCCAGGAAGGCGACCCGGCGGGGAACCTTGTAGTCGGCGAGACGCTTCGATAGGAACGAGCGCAGCTCCTCGACGTCGAGCACCTGGTCGGGTGCGGTGACCACGAAGGCGGCCAGGTCCTCGCCCAGCACCTCGTGAGGCACCCCCACCACCGCCGCCTCCAGGACCACCGGGTGCTCGAGGAGGGCATTCTCCACATCCGTGGCGTAGATGTTGTTGCCGCCCCGGATGATGACTTCCTTGGTGCGCCCGACGATATAGAGGTACCCATCCTCGTCGAGCCGGCCGAGGTCGCCGGTGTGGAGCCACCCGTCGGTCCACGTGCGGGCGGTGGCGTCGGGGTCCCGGTAGTACTCGCGCTGGCGGCCCGCCAGCCGGATGAGCACCTCACCCACGGCGTCGGCTTCGAGGTCGTCCCCCTCGCTGCTGGTGATGCGGACCTCCATCGGCGGCATCGGCTTTCCCACCGAGCCGGCCCGCTTCCATGCCTCGTCCTTGGGCATGGCGCAGAATGCCGGCCCGGCCTCGGTCATCCCGTAGCCGTTGGAGATGGTGGCGGCGGGCATCCGCTCCTGGAGGCGGCGAAGCACGGCGGCCGAGACCGGTGCGCTTCCGAGCGAGCACAGCCGAAGGCCGGACAGATCGGCCATCTCGAACCGCGGGTGGGTGATGATGAGTTGGGCCATCGCCGGCACGATGAACACGGCCTCGGGTCGCTCGGCCGTGACCACGTCGAGCCAGCGGCCGGCGTCGAACCTGGGCATGAAGAGGGCGGACTTCCCGAGCTTCATGGGGTTGTACACGAAGCTGATGCCGGCGAAGGTGAACAGCGGGGATCCGTGCAGCCACGCTGTTCCGGTCCAATGAGGCTCGCCGTTCGGGAGGAGCGACGCGTTGCGATGGCGGACGACCACTCCCTTGGGCGCACCGGTGGTGCCCGACGTGTACATGATGTCGGCCAGGTCGTCGGGCGCCAGCTCGACTTGGAACTCACTGGCGTCGTCCGCCGCGATCGCTGCCCACGGCACGACGCCCGGCCCGACCGCTTCGGTCCCGGCCGTCCCGTCGGTGCTCAGCACCAGACCGAGCGTGGGGATGCTGCGGCGGGCGGCCTCGAGGGTGGCGAGATGTGACGCGCAGGTGATGGCGGCCGACGCCTCGGCGTGGCCGAGGATGGTGCTCGTCTCCGGCGCCGACAGGCGGGTGTTGGTGGGGACGGCGACGGCACCCGCCTTGTGGATGGCGGCGTACGCCACGACCCAGTTGAGGACCTCCTCGCTGGGGAGGTAGATGGACACCCGGTCGCCCTTGGCCACCCCGGCGCCGGCCAGGCCCCGGGCCAGCTGGTTCGACTCCTCGTTCCAGCGGGCGAAGGACAAGGCGATGCCGGTGTCGAGGTTGCGGTAGCCGACCTCGTCGGGGTGTCGCCTGGCCATGAGGCGCAGCTGGTCCGTCAGCAGCTCGGTCACGGCTCCGTCATCCTGCCGCCCGATGGATGAGCAGCTCGCCCAACCGGTCGTGGTGCCAGCCCGAGGTACCCAGCAGATGCTCCGACGCGTACGCCCGCCTGATGAACAGGTGCAGGTCGTGCTCCCACGTGTAGCCGATGCCTCCGTGGACCTGGATACCGTCCTTGGCCGCCAGCTTGGCCGCCGCCCCGGCGGCCGCCTTGGCCACGTGGGCAGCGCGGTGTCGGTCGGGGTCGCCCGAGTCGATGGCCATTGCCGCGTAGTACACCGCGCTCCACGCCCGCTCGTAGGCGAGCGCCATGTTGGCCAGCTTGTGCTGGATGGCCTGGAAGGCGCCGATGGGCCGGCCGAACTGCTCTCGGCTCTTGGCGTAGGACAAGCTGGCCTCGAGGAGCCACCGGGCCGTGCCGAGCATCTCGGCCGCCAGCGCCACATAGGCCCGCTCCAGCACGTCCTGGATCGTCTCGGGCGAGACGGCAACTCCCGAGCCCGCCCCCGCGGTGTCCACCTCTGTCAGCCGCCGGGTCGTGTCCACGGTGGCGACGTGACGGGCAGGGAGCCGCCCCGTCACCACGACGGTCGGCCCGGCCCCGACGACGGCGATGTGGTCCACGCGGTCGGCCTCGGGAACGAAGGTCTTGGTCGGGTCGTCGTTGGGCGCCCAGGTGCCGTCGGCGCCTGCCATGGCGACGGTGCCGGTCACGTCACCTTCGAGCACGAGGGGAAGGAGATCGTGGTCCAGAGCGACGAGCAGGGGCGCGAAGAGCGCCGCCGTGGGGAAGAAGGGACCGGGCGCCAACGCCGCCCCGGTCTCCTCCAGGACCAGGCACAGGTCCACGAGCGGACCACCAGCGATCCCCATCCAGCCTCGGAGATGACTCCAGAGGCGGTCCGCCGCCTGCGGGTCGCTCATGTGGGCGCGCACCAGGCTCGTCGGGCACTCGCCGGCCATGAGTTGGCGGGCGGAGCTGCGCAGCAGCTCCTGATCCTCGGTGATCGTGAAGTCCATCGGTGGTGAGTGGCCAGGGCCGCGGCTAACCTGACGTCTCCGTCACTCTAGGTCAGGAGCTCGCGGGAATGCGGTCTGGGAATCCATGGCCGAGGTGACGGTCGGTATCGACATCGGGACCACGTCGGTCAAGGCGGTTGCCGCCGACGCCGCGGGCAACGTGGTGGCCCGCGCCCGCGTGCCGCATCCGGTGCTGGTCCCGACCGGCGACGCGATGGAGCACGACGCCAACCGGGCCTGGCGACGCGGCCCCCGACGAGCACTGGCTGCGCTCGGCGACGTGCGAGCGCGCGGCGTGTGCGTGGCCGCGATGGTCCCGTCGCTCACCGCCGTGGACCGGAGGGGCATTCCCCGCACGCCGGGGTTGCTGTACGGCGACTGGCGAGGGCGCTCCGGCGCCGACCGCAGCGCGTCGCCGATCAGCGGTGAGCTCGAGGCCTTCGTGGGCTGGTCGGCCAAGCAGTTTCCCGACGCCCGCGGCTACTGGCCCGCTCAGGCCGTGACGAACCAGGTCCTGTCGGGGGAGGCCGTGCTCGACACCGGGGCCGCCATCTCCGGCTTTCCGTTGTTCGACGGTAACCACTGGAACGCCGATCGGGCCGCGGCCATGGGAGTCGACGTCGCCCAGTTGCCACGCGTGGAGCCCACGGGCGAGGCGGTGGGGCGGGTGGGTGACGCCGTGCTCGCCTCGGGATCGGTGGACGCCCTGGCCGAGCAGATCGTGGCCGGAGCCGAAGAGGTCGGCGACGTGCTCGTCATCTGCGGGACGACGCTCATCACCTGGATCGTCCTGCAGGAGTGGCGCCAGCCTCCGGGGCTGTGGACCATTCCTCACACCACGCCGGGAAAGCTGGTGATGGGGGGACCGAGCGGCTCGGGCGGCCTGTTCCTCAACTGGGCTTCTCGCCTGGTGGTTCGGTCCGACGCCCCCGCTGACCCACATCGGGTGCCGGTGTGGACCCCCTACCCGCACGGCGAGCGCACGCCGCTCCACGATCCCGATCGCCGGGCGGGGCTGCACGAGCTCGACCTCACCCACGACGCCGCCGCCGTCCGCCGGGCCGCGCTCGAGGCTGCCGGTTTCGTCGTCCGCCACCACATCGACCTCGGCGGCGTGCCCGTGCGGAGGATCGTGGCCACCGGTGGCGGTACTCGGGACCAGGCCTGGATCCAGGCCCTGGCCGACTGCACGTCGCTGCCCGTTGACGTGGTCGCGGTCCCCGAGGGCGGAGCCCTGGGAGCCGCGTTCCTCGCTCGACAGGCGGCGGGCCTGGAGACATCCACCGCCGACGCGGCCCGCTGGGCCCGGATCTCGCACCGGGTGGAACCGGATCCACGCTGGGTCGGGCCGGCGGGGGAGCGGTACGAGGTCTTCCGCCAACGAAGTGGTGCTCCGCCGACCGAAGGAGGTCCGGAATGATCCGAGGCGAGGCAGAGGCGATCATCAAGGGAGTCGACCCGCAGCAGGTCTTCGACTTCGTGCTGGACCCCGCCCAGTACACCAAGGCCGACACCAAGATCGTCTGGGTCACGAAGCTGGGGGACACCCCGGACGGCATGATCGCCCGGGAGGATGGCAAGTTCCTGGGGCGCTTTCCCGGCTCGGTGGTCACCCGCTACCGCCTGGAGCCCCCCGGTAGGATCGACGTCACCCTCGAGCACGGGATCCCCCGCGCCCTGCATGCCTGGTTCGACATCGAGCCTGTCGAGGGAGGCACCCGGATGCACCACGTGGAGACGATGGACATGGGCCCGCTGCTGGGCAGGCTGTACGACGCCGTGGCCGCCGGCTGGTTCGCGCGGTCCGTGCAACAGGAGGTAGCTGAGATCGCCCGCCTGCTCGAAGCGGGTGAACGCGGTCGGGGCGCGCAGGCCCATGCCAGCTGACGCGTGTGTCATCCTTTCGGGTGATGGGCCTGAAGATCTCGATCAACCGCGAGACTTGCATGGGCTCGGGCAACTGCTCGTACTGGGCGGGGGCGGTGTTCGACCTCGACGACGAGGGACTGGCCATCGTGGTGGACCCCGAGGGCGACACCGAGGAGCGAGTCGTCTTGGCGGCGCAGGGCTGTCCGACCCAGTCCATCAGCGTCACCAGGGACGACGAGCGAATCGCGTGACGGGCGAAGGCGTGGTGGGGTACCTGTGCCGCTAGGAGTGAGCGAGGAGCACGTCTCGCTCCACCGGGCGGTCCGTCGCTGGACCGACGCCTACTGCCCCCCCTCGGTGTCCCGCGCCCTGCTCGATACCGAGGGCGAGGCGCTGCCACCCTTCTGGCCGTCCCTGATCGAGCAGGGCTGGCTCGGCCTCCACGTCGCCGAGGCCGACGGTGGTCAGGGGTTCGGTCTGCCCGAGCTGGCCGTCGTCCTCGAGGAGCTCGGCCGGGCCGTCGCGCCCGGGCCCTTCCTGCCCACCGTCCTGGCGAGCGCCGTGATAGCCGCAGGCGGGGGGGAAGCTGGACGTCGCGCCATGCTCCCCGGGCTGTGCGACGGGTCGACGAGGGGGGCGGTGGCGCTGGGCCCGTCCTCGATCGTCGCCGAGCCTGACGCCGCCGGCGCGGGCGCCGTGCGCCTGTCGGGGCGGGCTCGGCCCGTGCTGGGCGCGGCCCAGGCCGGTCTGTTCGTCCTTCCCGCCACCGGGCCCGACGGCGAGGGTTGGTACGCCCTCGACGCCAGCGACCTGACGGTCGAGCCTCTGCCCAGCCTGGACCCCACCCGGCGGGTCGGCGAGGTCGTCGTGGAGGGGGTCACGCTCGGTGCCGAGCGCCAGCTGTCCGGTATGGACAGCAGGCTGGTGGCGGACCTGGCCGCCATCGTGATGGCGGCCGAATGCGCCGGCGGGGCGGACTGGTGCGTCGACACCGCCGCCTCCCACGCCAAGGTCCGCGAGCAGTTCGGTCGCCCGATCGGGCAGTTCCAGGCGGTCAAGCACCGCTGCGCCGACATGCTCGTCGCCGCCGGCCAGGCCGCGGCCGTGGCCTGGGACGCGGCGCGAGGCGCCGACGACCGCGAGGAGGCATCCCTCGCCGCCGCCGTCGCGGGCGTGCTGGCGCCGGAGGCGTTCTTCACCTGCGCCAAGGATTGCGTGCAGGTCCTGGGCGGGATCGGCTTCACCTGGGAGCACGACGTTCACCTCTACCTCAAGCGCGCCGCGTCCATCCGTGCCCTGCTCGGTGGGCCGCAACCGTGGCGGGCGCGCGTCGCAGGCCTCGCCCTGACCGGTGCCCGGCGCAGCCTCGACATCGCCCTGCCCGAAGAGGCCGAGCCCATCCGTATCGAGGTACGGGCGCTGGCCGAGGACCTTGCTGGCGCGGAGCCACAGGACGCGCGGCGCCGGCTGGCCGAGGAGGGGTACATGGCGCCCCACTGGCCCCGCCCGTGGGGGAGGGGCGCCGGTGCGGTGGAGCAGCTCGTCGTGGACGAGGAGCTGCAGCGGGCCCGCGTCCGCCGCCCGCAGCTGGCCGTGGGCGCGTGGGCGCTGCCGACGATCATCGCCCACGGCACCCCCGAGCAGCAGCAGCGCTGGGTCGGCCCCACCCTCCGAGGCGAGATGACCTGGTGCCAGATGTTCAGCGAGCCGGGCGCCGGCTCCGACCTGGCCTCACTCACCACCAAGGCCACCCGCGTCGACGGGGGCTGGCTGCTGACGGGGCAGAAGGTCTGGACCTCGATCGCCCAGCGGGCGGACTGGGCCATCTGCTTGGCCCGGACGGACCCTGACGCACCGAGGCACGACGGGATCACCTACTTCCTTGTCGACATGCGCTCGGACGGCGTCGACGTCCGGCCGCTGCGGGAGCTGACGGGGCAGGCCATGTTCAACGAGGTGTTTCTCTCCGACGTGTTCGTCCCCGACGAATGCGTGGTCGGACAGGTGAACGGGGGCTGGCGGCTGGCCCGGACAACGCTGGCCAACGAGCGGGTGTCCATGGGCAGCGGCTCGTCGTTCGGCCTCGGGGTGGAGTCCCTCATCCAGCTCATGGCGTCCCGAGCCGCCGACGACGCGGTGGCGATGGACCATCTCGGGCTGCTCCTGGCCGAGGCGGAGTGCCTGGCCGTCCTCGGCTTCCGGTTGACCCTGCGGGCGCTGTCCGGCGCCGAACCCGGTCCGGAGTCGAGCGTGCGCAAGCTCGTCGGCGTCGAACACGACCAGCGCGTCCAGGAGACGGGGATGACGCTGCTCGGCCCGGAGGGGGCGACCGTCGAGGGCGGCGCGGCCCCGTGGACGGGTGGATTTCTGGCCAACCGCTGCCTCACCATCGCCGGTGGAACGAGCGAGATCCAGCGCAACGTCATCGCCGAGCGCCTGCTCGGCCTGCCCAGGGACCCCTGAGGGGGCTCGGCTCTTGGCCCGCGGTCGGCCCGGGCGTCGTCCCACCTCCTGTTGTTGACAGTGGTGTCAGGCTTGGCTAGCAAGGTGGCTCATGGGAGAGCAGAAGCTGTTCTTCGAGGACGTGAGCGAGGGTGATGCGGGTCCCGAGGTCCGCCACGAGCTGACCCGCACGGACCTCGTGATGTACGCCGGGGCGTCCGGGGACTTCAACCCGATGCACCACGACGAGGTCAAGGCCAAGGCCGCGGGGCTGCCCAGCGTGTTCGGCCACGGGATGTTCTCGGCCGGCCTCCTCGGGAAGGCCATCACCGACTACGTGGGCATCGGCAACCTGCGCCGGTACAAGGTTCGCTTCGTCAAGCAGACCTGGCCCGGCGAGGAGTTCGTCACGAGGGTCGTGGTGAAGGCCAAGCGCAAGGACGACGGCGACAACCTCGTCGACCTCGAGTGCGCGCTGACGAACGCCGACGGCGAGGTCAAGGTGGAGGGTGAGGCTACGGCGGCGCTGCCTTCGCGCAGCTGAGGGTCAGGGGTGCCGCGTCTCCGCCCGCTGCGTGCGGGTGCATGATTGGGTCCGTGTCTGACAAGGAGCCGGACTGGAACTTCCCGTTCGAGGGCCCCCTCCACGAGGTCTTCCCGGCCCTCCACGAGGCCCAGAACGCCTGGTTGGCCCAGATCGACTCGTTGCAAGCCCCCGATCGCAAGACCCACGAGCTGATCCGGATGGTCTGCACCGTCATCCTGCGCAATCCCGAGGGTGTGCAGCGCCACGCCATGCTGGCCAAGGAGGTCGGAGCGAGCTGGGAAGAGCTCGTCGGGTCGATCATGCTGACCCTCCCCGGCTTCGGCCTGCTTCCAGCGGTGGCGGCGCTTCCCTACGCCCGGCGGGGCTTCGACTCCGCTCCCGAGAGCGAGACCGACTGAGGGGCGCCCTCGGTCGGAGACGGGCCCCGACGGGGAAGGAAGCGACGACGACATGGCGGACAGGCCGTACCGGGTGCTGCCCAGGGTGACCAGCGAGAACGAGCACTTCTGGCGGGGAGGAGAGGCGGGCGAACTGCGTTTCCTCCAGTGCTCGAGCTGCGGCTACCTGGTCCACCCGCCGGCACCGGTGTGCCCGATCGACCTCAGCCGGGAGCTGGCGCCCCACACCGTCAGCGGCCGGGCGACGGTGGCGGCGTTCACAGTGAACCACCAACCCTGGTACCCGGGGTTGGACCCCCCCTACGTCGTGGCCATCGTCGAGATCGAGGAGCAGGAGGACCTTCGCCTCATGACGAACGTCGTCAACTGCGGCGTGGAGACGGTGCGGGTCGGTATGGCGGTGCGGGTGCTGTTCGAGCAGCATGAGGACGTCTGGATCCCGCTCTTCGAGCCGGCGGCGTGACCGACGGCGCGTCCATCGGCGAGCGGGGCGCCGTCCTCACGGGGATCGGCCAGTCCGACGTCGGCCGGCGTCTCAACCGATCGCCCCTGGGGCTGACTGTCGACGCCTGCCTGGACGCCATCGCCGACGCCGGCCTCACCCGCGAGGACATCGACGGCATCGCCACCTACCCCGGGAACATGGACACTCCGCCGGGCTTCTCCGGGGCCGGCGTGGTCGAGGTCCAGGACGCGCTCCGGCTGGAGCTCGACTGGTACACCGGCGGTCTGGAGCTGCCCGGTCAGCTGGGGTCGGTCATCGACGCCTGCGTGGCGGTGGCGGCGGGGCTGGCGACGCACGTCCTGTGCTTCCGGAGCGTGTGGGAGGCGACGGCCCAGGGGACGAAGGGCCGGGCCAGCGTGACGTCGGGCGGAGGCGGCAGCGGGTCGTTCCGGGCCGGTGGGTTCATGCAGTGGACCCTGCCGTTCGGTGCAGCGTCGGCCGCCAACTGGATCGCCTGCTACGCCCAACGCCACTTCCACGAGTTCGGGACCACCCGGGAGCAGCTGGCTCACATCGCCCTCAACGCCAGGAAGAACGCCGCCCTCAACCCGAAGGCCATCTACCGCGACCCGATGTCGCTCGACGACTACTTCGCCGCCCGCATGATCTCGTCGCCCCTCTGCCTGTTCGACTGTGACGTGCCCGCGGACGGGGCCACGGCTGTAATCGTGTCGCGCGCCGATGCCGCCTCGGGGCTGCGGCGGACGCCCATCCAGGTCGACGCGGTGGGCACGGCGATCCGGGGCCGCCCGTCGTGGGACCAATGGGACGATCTCACGACGATGGCGCTGCGCGATGCCGGTGCGATGTTGTGGGAGCGCACCGATCTCCGCCCCGCGGACGTGGACGTCGCCGAGCTCTACGACGGGTTCAGCTTCATCACCCTCGCCTGGCTGGAGGCGCTGGGCTTCTGCGGGAAGGGCGAGGGCGGCCCGTTCGTCGACGGTGGCCAGCGCATCGCACTCGACGGAGAGATCCCCCTCAACACCAACGGCGGCCAGCTCTCGGCCGGGCGCCTCCACGGCTACGGGTTCCTGCACGAGGCCTGCCTTCAGCTGTGGGGCGAGGGCCGGGATCGCCAGGTGGCGGGGCCGCCCGAGGTGGCGGTGGCAGCCGCCGGGGGCGGCCCCCTCGCCGGCTGCCTGCTCCTTACTCACCGCCGTTGACCATCGTTGTAGATGACGCCGGTGTCAGGTCACACGGTAAGTTGACCTTGTGCGACTCCGCTATCGGGACGAGGACGAGGAGTTTCGTCGCCAGCTGAGGGAGTGGCTCGATGCCAACGCCCCGCCTGAGCAGCAGTTCAGGGAGGCCAAGCTGTCGAGTGCCCACCTTCCCGACTGGGCCCGGGCGTGGCAGCGCCGGCTCTTCGACGCCGGCTGGCTGGTGCCGGGGTGGCCGCCCGAGCTGGGAGGACGCAACGCCACCGCCGTGCAGCAGATGATCTACTTCGAGGAGATGGCGGCGGGCGAGATCCCGCGGTCGTTGAACCCGCAGGGCCTGTCGATCGTGACACCGTCGATCATCGACCACGGCACGGAGGGCCAACGCCAGCGCTGGGCGCTGCCGTCTCTGCGAGGCGAGATCACCTGGTGTCTGGGCATGAGCGAGCCGGGAGCGGGGAGCGACCTGGCGTCACTCTCGACCCGAGCCGTCCTCGACGGTGATCGGTTCGTGGTGAACGGCCAGAAGGTGTGGACGTCGGGAGCGCATCACGCCGACTGGTGCCTGTGCTTCGTCCGCACCGACCCGACGGCGCCGAAGCACCGTGGCATCAGTGCGCTGATCATCGACATGAGATCGCCCGGGATCACCTGTCGACCGCTGCCTGAGCTGACCGAGGCTCACCACGCCGACTTCAACGAGGTCTTCTTCACCGACGTGAGCGTCCCGGCCGCCAACCTGCTGGGCGAGCTCAACGGCGGCTGGAGGATCACCCAGGGGTCCCTGTCGCACGAGCGGGGGATGCTGTGGATCGGCAACGCCCACAGCGTCCAGCGGGGCGTGGAGGAGCTCATCGAGCTGGGGCGGGCCGGAGGAGACGGCCGGCCCGGGAGGCCGGCCCAGGCAGACGGCCGGCCCCGGCCGGCGGACGACGACGTCTTTCGCGACAAGGTGGCGTCGCTGGTGATCGACGCCCACGCCATCACGCTGCTGGGCTACCGAGGGTTCGGCAAGTTCTCGCGCGGACAGACGTCGCCTGAGCACCTGATGCTCAAGCTCTACAGCAGTGAGGTGGAGCGAAGGCTGTACCTCACCGGGCTCGAGGCGCTGGGTCCTGAGGCCATCGACACCACGATCATGGGCCCAGGTGGCTGGCGGGAGGGGTCCTGGGCGGCCCAGTATCTCCGCTCCTTCTCGGGCACCATCGCGGGGGGGACGAGCGAGATCCAGCGGAACATCCTCGCCGAGCGGGTGCTCGGCCTGCCCCGGGGCTGAGAGCCAAGTTGGGGCGAAATCACACACTCGGGCCTCCCGACCCCGTACGGTCGTAGGACGCCCTGGCGGTGGCAGCCAGGTGACGAGGAGGTGTCATGAACAAGGCTGAGTTGGTCGACAAGGTGGCGGCCGAAGCAGGTGTGGAGAAACGAGAGGCGGAAGCGGTCCTCTCGGCCGCGTTTCGGGCGGTCGTGGACGGCGTCAAGGCTGGCGACAAGGTGGCCTGGCCCGGGTTCGGGACTTTCTCGGTGTCCCAGCGGGCGGCGCGGATGGGCCGTAATCCCCAGACGGGGGCGGCGATCTCGATTCCGGCCAGCCGGGCGCTGCGCTTCAGCCAGGCGTCCGCGGTCAAGGAGACGCTGAGCAACTAGCGGCGAGCTGGCGACGGAGCGTCCCTGATGGCGGGGGCGACGTCGCTGGCAAACCGCGCCAACGTCTCCGGCGCCCCGAAATCCGAGAACTGCAGGATGCACAGCTCCACCCCGGCGGCCGCCTCGGCGGCCAGGGCCGTGGCGACCTCTTCTGCCGTCCCGGCGAGCAGCCCGCCCCACGACCCGAAGCGTCGTCGGGCGGTGGCGACCACCTCGTCGCGCGCCTGGCGGCTGGGAGCCAGCGCCACGGGGTGCTGGGTCGACACCCGGGCCCGCCCGATCTGGTGGCGGAGGTCGTCGAGCCGGTCGACTGCGTACGACGGGCAGTTCCACCAGTCGGCGTGGCGGGCCACCAGGGGCAGGGTGAGGCGGGGACCTGCACCGCCGACATGGAGGGGAACCTGCCCCTGGGCCGGGACCGGACGGCCAATGGCGTCCGCCAAGCGGTAGTACTGGCCCTCGTAGTCGAACCGGCGGCCGCTGAACATGAGCCTCAGGATGTCGAGGGTCTCCGACAGCCGGCCGGCGCGCACCGCGGGTCCGTCGTTGGTGACGCCGTAGGCCCGCAGCTCCTGCTCGACCGATCCCCAGCCGATGCCGAGCTCCAGGCGTCCGTCGCTGAGCACGTCGAGCGTCGCCGCCATCTTGGCCAGCAGCGCGGGATGCCGAAAGGCGTCGCACAGCACCAGGTGCCCGATGCGGATCCGGGACGTGCGCGCCGCCAGGACGGAGGCGACCGTCCACGCCTCCAGGGTGTCGGCCTCCGGCATGGCCGGGGCGGCGAGATGATCCATCAGCCACACCGAACGGAAGCCGAGCGCCTCGGCGGCGGTCGCCCGTTCCTCGATCGCCCCGAACGACATGCGCAGCTGGGGCAGATACAGTGCGTACTGCACGGCGGGACTCTATCCTCCGAGAATGACCGGGCACGGCGTCGCCGGACGGGTGGTCATCATCACCGGTTCGGGTCAGGGCATCGGCCGGGGGATGGCCCACCACCTGGGCAAGCACGGCGCCAGCATCGTCGTGGCCGAGTGGAAGGCCCACCGATCCGCGCGGACGGTGTCCGAGCTCGAGGCGCTCGGCGTTCCCGTGCTCGGTGCGGTCTGCGACGTCAATCGGCGCGACCAGATCAATGACATGGTCGACCGAACCATTGACCGCTTCGGCAGGGTCGATGCCCTGATCAACAACGCTCAGACGTTCCGGCCGACAGCACCCGTCGCTGACGTCATCGAGGACGACATCGACGTGTTGTACAGCTCGGGACCCAAGGCGACGCTGGGGGCAATGCAGGCCGTCTATCCCCATATGAAGGCGGCCCACTGGGGCCGGATCGTCAACTTCGCATCGGCGGCGGGCATCACGGGCATGCCGGGCTATGCCGCCTACAACGCGTCGAAGGAAGCAATCCGTGCCTTGACGCGCACTGCCGCCCGGGAGTGGGGCCGGGACGGGATCGTCATCAACTGCATCTGCCCGGGGGCCGCCTCCAAGCGGGGCCAGGACGCCGCCGCCCGGGACGCCGACGCCCACGAACGGTTCATGCGGGACCACCCGATGGGACGTCTCGGCGACCCCGAGGACGACATCGCCCCAGTGGCGCTGTTCCTCTGCTCGGACGCGAGCCGGTACCTGACAGGCCAGACCCTGATGGTCGACGGCGGCGGGTTCCTCTTCGCCTGACCCGGCGCCGGAGGCCGGCCCCATGAGATGGACGTACTCGCATAGCGCCCAAGAAGTAGCTCTCGCGATCCCTGACTACCATGTCAGGGTCCGCTGAGCCCCTGGAGGTCTCCGGCCGCATGCCGATCCACTATGAGGAGCGCGACGGCCACGTGGTGGTGATCACCATCGACCGGCCGGAGACGCGCAACGCGCTGGACATGTACCACTTCCGGGACCTGACCCGGGCGTGGCGGCGCTTCAAGGACGAACCCGAGGCCTGGGTGGCGATCATCACGGGGGTCGACGACGCCTACTGTGTCGGCGCCGACCTCAAGACCTACATACCCCAGGTCACGGCGCTGGCGGAGAAGATCGGCTCGGGGGAGGTGACCGAGGTCGACGGCTGTCGGCTGACGGACGGGACCTACGCGGTGCTGCGCAACGTCGAGCTGTACAAGCCGATCGTGGCCGCGGTCAATGGGCCGTGCGTGGCAGGTGGGATGGAGATGCTGGGGGGCGTCGACATCCGCGTCGCCAGCCCCAACGCCACCTTTGGGGTGATGGAGCCCAAGCGCGGTCTCTTCGCCGGGGGTGGCACCACGGTCCGCCTCCCCCGGCAGCTGGCGTTCCCGGCGGCGATGGAGTTCCTCCTCACCGCCGAGGCCTTTCCCGCCCAGCGGGCCCTCGAGCTGGGGCTCATCAACGAGATCGTTCCCCGCGAGCAGCTCCTCGACAGGGCGCTCGAGTGGGCCGGG